>NZ_JAGPUP010000528.1:0-48482 GCF_018069605.1 Microvirga sp. HBU67558
AGGTGGAACATCATCGCACCCACACCTGTCCACCACTCCCACGTCATCACCGGCCTTGGGCCGGTGATCCCGACCCGTAAGGCACACTGCTCTTCCAATCGGGATGGCCGGGACAAGCCCGGCCATGACGTGAGGGTGTCAGGACGGGCGGAGGGTAGCCGACACAGCTGGGTGCCAGCACGGGCCGAGGGTGGCGAGAACGGGCCGAGGGTAGCGGAACGGCTGCGGGAAGGTGGGAGCGGGTGCCGGCGCGGTGGTGCGGGACCGCCCACCCTGATCGTCAACCCTCCCCCTCATCCTGACGAGGGGGAGAGGGACAAGGGGCATGAGGTTGCCCGCACAACGAGAGGGCCCCGAGCGCAAGCCCGAGGCCCTTGGACACCCTGACGTTCCGGCTCGCCGTCCGGGATGTCAGACCTTGCCGAGACGCCGGGTGGTCTGAGGGTCGAAGAGATGGACGTTGGCCGGATCGACCGACAGGGTCAGCCGGCGGGTCTCGGCCGGGATCTGACCGGTGGAGGCCTGAACGACGAAGTCGGCGCCGGCGACCTTGCCGTGGAAGAGCTGGGTCGCGCCGAGTTCCTCGACGAAATCCACATCCATGGAGAGGGAGCTCGAGCCCGCGCCGCCTGCCTGGACGTCCTCCGGACGCAGGCCCACCTCGATGGCGGAGCCGGGGGCGAGGCCGTCGCGCATGTCCGCGACCATGATCGCCTGTCCGCCGACCGACACCCGGCCGGGCCCCTCGACCTTGCCGGGCAGGATGTTCATGGGCGGCGAGCCGATGAAGGTGGCGACGAACCGGGTCTCGGGACGGCGGTAGACGTCCGCCGGGCTGCCCACCTGCTCGATCTGGCCGCCGGACATCACCACGAGCTTGTCGGACAGGGTCATGGCCTCGACCTGATCGTGAGTCACGTAGATCGACGTCACGCCGAGAGCCTTCTGCAGGCGCTTGATCTCGACGCGCATCTGGACGCGCAGCTTGGCATCGAGGTTGGAGAGCGGCTCATCGAAGAGGAACACCTGGGGCTTGCGCACGATGGCCCGGCCCATGGCGACGCGCTGGCGCTGGCCGCCGGAGAGCTGGCGCGGCTTGCGTGTGAGGAAGGATTCGATCGCCAGGATGCGGGCCGCTTCCTTCACGCGCTTCTCGATCTCGTCCTTCGGCGTGCCGCGGTTCTTCAGGCCATAGGCCATGTTGTCGTAGACGGTCATATGCGGGTAGAGCGCATAGTTCTGGAACACCATGGCGATGTCGCGATCGGCCGGCTCGACCTGGTTCACCACTCGCTCGCCGATCTTCACCTCGCCGTCGGAAATCGTCTCGAGGCCCGCAATCATCCGGAGCAGCGTGGACTTGCCGCAGCCGGACGGGCCGACGAGCACACAGAAGGAGCCGTCCTCGATTCCGAGAGAGACGCCCTTCACGGCCTCAACATTGCCCGCATAGATCTTCCTGACGGTATCGAGTGTGACCCCTGCCATCGTGTCTTTCCTTTTATCGCTGCCCGCGCCGCCGTGGGCCGCGGGCGAGAATTCCAATCATGTGAGAAGGAGCCCTTCCGCCGAACGGGAAGGGCCCTGCGCGTTTCCCGCGTCACTTCTCCGTTTCGACGAGACCCTTCACGAAGAGCCTCTGCATGAAGATGACGACCAGCACCGGCGGCACCATC
This sequence comes from Microvirga sp. HBU67558, assembly GCF_018069605.1. Lineage (NCBI taxonomy): Bacteria > Pseudomonadati > Pseudomonadota > Alphaproteobacteria > Hyphomicrobiales > Methylobacteriaceae > Microvirga > Microvirga sp. HBU67558. Next base: position 1,677 of record NZ_JAGPUP010000528.1, read on the forward strand.
GCCAGCACGGCCGTCGTCATGGCGATGTTCCACTCGGTCAGTGCATCGGTGGTCGTGATCATCTTCTTGATGCCGATGACGATGGTCTGCATCGAGCTTTTCGTGGTGATCAGCAGCGGCCAGAGATACTGGTTCCAGCCATAGATGAACTGGATCACGAAGAGTGCCGCGATCGTCGTCATCGAAAGCGGAAGCAGCGTGTCCTTGAAGAAGCGGAACGCGCCCGCGCCGTCGATCTTCGAGGCTTCCAGAAGCTCCTCCGGAATGGTCATGAAGAATTGCCGGAACAGGAGCGTGCCGGTCGCCGACGCGATGAGCGGCAGGATGAGACCGGAATAGGTATCGAGGAGACCCAGATCGGCGACGATCTTGTAGGTCGGATAGATACGCACTTCGACCGGGAGCATCAGGGTGATGAAGATGACCCAGAACGCCGTCCTGCGGAACGGGAACCTGAAATACACAACCGCATAGGCCGACAGAATCGAGATCAGGATCTTGCCGAATGCGATTCCCATTGCGACGATCATGGAGTTGATCATCATGCCGATCACGGGCTCGCGGGCCGTCTTGCCCCCGTAGAACAGCGCGCGGGAGTAGTTTTCCAGCGTCTGATCGCCCGGGATCAGCGGCATGTTGCCGTTGATGATGGTGGCGGTGTCGAAGGTCGACGCCATGATCGCGAGGTAGACCGGGAAGGCCACCAGAACGACGCCGATGATCAGCGTCAGATAGGCCATGAAGTCTCTAAAGGGACGATTCTCGACCATCAGTACTGTACCTTGCGTTCGACATAGCGGAACTGGATGGCCGTCAGCGCGATCACGATGACCATGAGGACCACCGATTGGGCGGCCGACAGGCCGAGATCGCCGCCGGAGCGGCCGTCCGCGTAGACTTTGTAGACGAGGGTTGTGGTCGTTCCGGCAGGACCGCCGCCCGTCACGGCATCGATGATGCCGAACGTCTCGAAGAACACGTAGACGATGGTCACGACGAGAAGGAAGAAGGTGGTCGGCGACAGAAGCGGGAAGATGATCGTCCAGAAGCGGCGCATGGGCCCTGCACCGTCGATGGCGCCGGCTTCGATCACGCTCTTCGGAATCGCCTGCAGGCCAGCGAGGAAGAAGAGGAAATTGTAGCTGACGTGCTTCCAGGTGGCGGAGAGCACGAGCAGGATCATGGCATCTTTGCCGTCAAGCATGGGATTCCAGTTGAACCCCATGAGGTTGAGCGGGCGCCCGAGCGTGCCGAGCGTCGGGTGGAACATGAACATCCACAAAACACCCGCGATGGCGGGAGCCACCGCGTAAGGCCAGATCAGCAGGGTCTTGAAACCGTGGCCGCCGCGCAGGCTCTTGTCGGCCTGGGTGGCGAAAAGAAGCGCGACTGCGAGCGAGAAGAAGGCCACCAGGGTCGAGAAGATCACGGTCGTGACCATTGCCCGGTAATATTCAGGCTGCTCGAAGACCGCGCTGTAGTTCTCGAAGCCGACGAATTCGGAGGTGAGGCCGAAGGCGTCTTCCCGCAGGAACGACTGCCAGATGGCCTGCGATGCAGGCAGATAGAAGAAAATGACGGTGATCGCCATCTGCGGAACGATGAGCAGAAGTGGCAGCGTCCAACCTGAAAAATGAGCTCGTTTTTCCATCGCGTTTACGGCTGTCCGGATGATGGGTGGCAGATGACGGCGGCAACCGGTCTGCGAAGGTGATCCATAAGATCATCCCGGGCAGCGGGGCCGCCCGGGATGGAAAGTCGTGCGGTCAGATCGCTCAGCGGCTGACGGAACGCTCGAACTGGCGCAGGATCTGGTTGCTGCGCGTCACGGCGGAGTCGAGAGCGTCCTTGGCGGGCTTCTGACCGGCCAGAGCAGCCTCGATCTCCTCCGACACCACGTCGCGGATCTGGACCATGTTGCCGAAGCGCAGACCGCGGGAATTCTCGGTCGGCTCCTTGTTGGTCAGCTCGAGCAGCGGGGTCTGCAGGACCGGGTTCTTCTCATAGAAACCTGAAGCCTTGGTCTTCTCGTAGGCTGCCTTGGTGATCGGGAGATAGCCCGATTCCTGATGCAGCTTGGCCTGGCGGTCCGTGTCCGACAGGAAGGTGAAGAACTTGGCCACGCCCTTGTACTCGGCGGCCGACTTGCCGCCCATGACCCACAGCGAAGCGCCGCCGATGATGGAGTTCTGCGGAGCGCCCTGGATGTCCGGGTAGTAAGGCATCGGCACGGACGTGAAGTCGAACTTCGCATTCGCCTTCACGTTGCCGTAGAAGCCCGACGAGGTGAGGAAGATCGCGCATTCGCCCGAGGTGAAGCGGCCCTCGCTCTTCGAGTCGCGGCCCGAATAGTCGTAGGTCTTGTCCTTCTGCAGGTCGACGAGGTTCTGCAGGTGCTTCACGTGCGCCGGAGAGTTGAACTTCATCTCCGTGTCGAAGCCGTCGAGACCGTTGGCCTTGGTGGCCATCGGGATGTTGTGCCAGGCGGAGAACTGCTCGACGTTGGCCCAGGGCGCCCAAGCGTTCGAGAAGCCGCAGGTGTCGTGGCCGGCAGCCTTGAGCTTCTTGCCGGCTTCGAACACTTGGGGCCAGGTCTTCGGGATCTCGTTAACGCCCGCCTTCTTCAGCTCGTCCTTGTTGATCCACATGACCATCGAGGAGGAGTTGAACGGGAAGGAGAGCATCTCGCCCTTGGCCGTGGAGTAGTAGCCGGTGATCGCCGGCAGATAGGCCTGCGGGTCGAACTTCTCGCCGGCGTCGGCCATCAGCTGGTAGACGGGCTTGATCGCCCCGCGGGCGCCCATCATGGTCGCCGTGCCGACTTCGAAAACCTGCAGGATGTGGGGGGCGTTGCCCGCGCGGAACGCGGCGATGCCGGCGTTCAGGGTATCGGCATACTGGCCCTTGTAGCTGACCACGACCTTGTATTCGTTCTGGGACTTGTTGAACTCGTCCGCCAGCCGGTTCACGACGTCGTTATTGGCACCCGTCATGGCGTGCCACCACTGGATCTCGGTCTGGGCGAAGGCGGAGGTGCTCGTCGCCAGGCCGATGGCCAGAGCGCCGAGGAGGGACTTCTTCATCATAGTAATCTCTCCCATGTCATCCCGTCGGGGACGTTCTTGTCGTTCATCACCCCGGCGTTAAGGCCGGATGACGTTTCTATGACGAAAACATGACAATCATAGCCGGCTTCAAAATGGAAGCCCTTTCATCCAAAAGACTTAACGGCCGACTTCGGGAACAGCCCGGAACACCTCTTCGTTGAGGGAGTAACTTAACGGAAGAGACCCATGCCCCAGATGATCGCCGCCCTGTTCAGGGATCCCGCCCAGGCCCATCAGGCCCTTCAGTCCTTGCTGCAAATGGGCATCGCCCAGAACCGAATCGTCGCCGCCGGCAATGCGGAAGCCCGCGAGATCTCGTCGATCTCCGGCTTCCGCAGCCTGTCGGCCCGGGACGACACCCTCGACGCGCTGCACGACCTGAACCTGCCGGACTCCGACAAGCGCCTCTTCGAGCAGGGTTTGCGGAGGCACTGCTCCCTGATCGCCGCGCAGGTCGACCGGGACAACATGGAGGAGGCCGTACGGGTCCTGGAGATGTTCGATCCGGTCGATCTCGACGGCAGCAGCCGCGAATGGCTCGAGGAGAGCGGATCCGACCAGGCGGGAGCCGATGCGGGTGCGCCCCTGGCGGCCGGGATCACCGGCGGCTCGGGCGCCGGCACCACCACCACGGGCTCCCTGCCCGGCATGGGGCTCATGGCGGAAGGCGCGGACGATCTCGGCACCACGGACCTGAGGACGGACGAGTTCAGCCAGACCAACCAGGGCTCGGGCACGACCGTCGGCACCGGCGCGCGCCGCGCCGACGAGCGGGCCGACCGGGAGGGCGTCAACGAGCTGGCCGTCGACACCCGGCCCGATCCCGACCAGCCCGGCCTGATGCAGCGCCACATGAACCGGGGCGGCCGGATCTGGGCCTACCGCACCGCCGACGAGATGGGTCTCTAGCCCATCGCACGCGGAGCGCCGGAGAGGACCCCGAACGTGCTTTCCGCTTTCGGGACCGAGGCTCAGATCACGTTGCGCTCGAGCAGCGGACGGTTGGCGAGAACGCGCTCGTAGCCGAGCTCGGACAGATCGAGCGTCCTGTAGCCGCCATGGACGATCAGCTCGGCCAGGCCTCGGCCCACCGCCGGGGCCTGCTGCAGGCCGTGGCCGGAGAAGCCGTTGCAGAGGTAGAAGTTCGTGAGCTCGCCGGTCAGGCCGATGATCGCGTTGTGATCGAGGAGGCTCATGTCGTAGGGCCCGGACCAGGCGCGTCCCGGCTTGATCGCCTCGAAGGCCGGGACGCGGTTCGCCAGGTTCGGCCAGATGAACTCCTCGAAGAACGAATGGTCGATCTCCTGGCTGGCCGGATCCTCGTCGGACCAGTCGGGATCGAGATCCGCCTCCGGCGAGGCGCCGCAGATGAAATGCCCTTCCCCTTCCGGCCGCACATAGGCGCCCGACGTGTCGATGAGCAGCGGGCAGTTCTCGACCCGCTCCTTGCAGGAAAAGGTGAAGACGTAGCGGCGCTTGGCCTGGACCGGAATGTCGAGCCCGGCCATGGCCGCCACGGCGCGCCCGCCGGAGCCCGCGCAGTTGACGAGCGTGCCGCAGGGGATCCGGGTGCCGTCCTTCAGCCGCACCGCGACGACCGCGTTGCCGTCCCGCTCAATGTCGGCCACCTCGCCCTTCACGTACTGGGCGCCGAGCGCGCGGGCTTTCTTGCGGAAGGCCTGGAGCAGGCCCCAGCCGTCGAACCAGCCCTCGCCCGAACGTCCCCAGGTGCCCGCCGCCAGGTCCTCCACGTTGAGCCAGGGGAAGCGCTCCTTCAGGGCATCCGGCTTCAGGAACAGGATGTCCGCCCCCTCGGCGACCTGGAGCGCCTGGTTCTCCGCCAGGATCGAGGCGCCGGCCTCCGACGCGCAATAGAGATATCCGCCTTCCCTCAGGCCGATCTCCGGCCGGTCGCCGTCGACGGTCAGGTGATCGGCGATGGTACGCAGGAACTGGATTCCATAGAGCGAAATCCGGATGTTCACCGCGCTGGAATATTGCTGGCGGATCGAAGCCGCCGACAGGGCCGAGGCGGAGAGCTGGTAGGTCGGATCCTTCTCGATGACGACCACGCGTCCCTTGAAGCCGGCATCGGCGAGCAGGTGATAGGCCGCGGAGGAGCCCATGACGGCGCCGCCGACGATCACGACATCGGCTGAAGGAGAGGCTGAAGAGGTCATCGTTCGAATTTCGTTGAGAGGATGATGGAGGATTGGGTGCGCTCCACCCCGTCGAGGGCGCCGATCTTGTCGATGGCGGCATCGAGGGAGGGAACGTCCTCAGCCTCTACCACCGCCAGAAGATCGAAGACACCCGCGACCGAATGAAGCGCGCGCAATTCTGGCATGCGCTGCAGCGCCGAGACCACGCCGCCCGACGCCTTCGGCGCCACCACGATCGTCACATGCGCCCGCACCATGCGGCTCGCGACCTCCTCGGCGAGGCGCAAGGTATAGCCGGCGATCACCCCGCGACGCTCCAGGCTCTCGACCCGGGCCTGCACGGTCGTGCGGGAGAGCTTGAGGCGCCGCCCCGCCTCCGCATGGCCGATCCGGGCATTCTCCCGCAGGAGAGCAATCAAGGCGCGATCGGTGGCGTCGAGCATCACTATGACCAACCATAACGGCAATATGCCGAAAACTAGCCGGCTTTTCGTCAGCTTGTCCATGGCGTTCTGCATGGCTTTGCCGTTTTCTGAGAGGATCATAGGGAGATTTCCATGCACTCGATCCTCGTCATCGGGGCCGGTAAGATCGGCTCCACCATTGTCGACATGCTTCATGAGACCGGCGATTACGACGTCACCGTCGCGGATGCTTCCGCCGCCGCCCTCGAGGCCGTCGCCAAGGATGGAGTGAAGACGCTTCAGCTCGACTTCAGTGACGCGGTCGCCCTGCAGAATGCGCTCAAGGGCCATTTCGCGGTGCTCAGCGCCGCCCCCTACCACTTGACCGGCCACGTGGCCCAGGCAGCCCGCCTCGCCGACGTCAACTATTTCGACCTGACCGAGGATGTCGCCACCACCCGCATGGTGAAGGAACTCTCCGAGGGCGCCACCACGGCCTTCATTCCCCAATGCGGCCTCGCGCCCGGCTTCATCTCCATCGTGGCGCACGACATCGCCAGCCGCTTCGACAAGCTCGACACGGTCCGCCTGCGCGTCGGCGCCCTGCCGCAATACCCGTCGAATGCCCTGTCCTATAACCTCACCTGGAGCACGGACGGCGTCATCAACGAATATATCGAGCGCTGCGAGGCGGTGGTCGACGGGAAGCTGCGCGAGGTCCCGGCCATGGAGGAGCTCGAGGAATTCTCCCTCGACGGCACCCGTTACGAGGCCTTCAACACCTCCGGCGGCCTCGGCACCCTGTGCGAGACGCTGGAAGGCAAGGTGCGCAACCTGAACTACAAAACCATCCGCTATCCCGGCCACTGCGCCCTGATGCGCGTCCTGCTCAACGACCTGCAGCTGCGCAACCGCCGCGAGATCCTGAAGGACATCCTGGAGAATGCGGTGCCGGCCACCATGCAGGACATGGTCATCGTCTTCGTGACCGTGACCGGCGAACGCGGCGGCCGCTACGTGCAGGAAACCTATGCCCGCAGCGTCTACGGCCAGAAGGTCGCCGGCGTCCAGCGCACGGCGATCCAGGTCACCACGGCGGCCGGGATCTGCGCCATGCTCGATCTGCTCGTCGAAGGCCAGCTTCCGAAACAGGGTTTCGTGCGCCAGGAGGAGATCGACCTCGACACCTTCCTGGCCAACCGTTTCGGCCGCGTCTACGCGGGCGAGCGCCTGGACGAGGGCCACGAGCCGGCGGCGAAGAACATCCGCCTCGACTCGGCGGCATGACGAACGGGACTGGGCTCCCGCTTCAACGGAAGCGGGAGCGTTCCGAGTTCTTGACCATTTGGCATGACCCTATTCGGGAAAAGCAGTTCCCAGGCTTCCCGGTCATGCATTAAGACGGTGGCATGAGAGCCGCCGTCGTTTCGTTTCAACGACAAGCGAGGGCGGCGGACTTCCCGTGGAAGCCTCACGCCCGCATCGAGGGAGATTCAACATGACCGCGAGCCTGAAACCCGTATCCTCCGCGCCTGCTTCCGTTGCGGACGAGGCCCGCGCCATTCTCGCGCGCCTCGGCGTGCCGGAGAGCGCCTTCGCGTCCGCCGGGCGGCCGGCCCGGTCGCCGATCACCGGCGAAGTGATCGCCCATGTGCGTGAGACCACGCCCGAGGAGGCCAAGGCAGCCATCGGCCGGGCCGACGCCGCCTTCAAGGCCTGGCGCAAGGTCCCGGCGCCCAAGCGCGGCGAGTTCATCCGCCTGCTCGGCGAGGAGCTGCGCGCCGCTAAGGACGATCTCGGCCGCCTCGTCACCCTTGAGGCGGGCAAGATCGTGTCCGAGGGTCTCGGCGAAGTGCAGGAGATGATCGACATCTGCGATTTCGCCGTCGGGCTCTCCCGCCAGCTCTACGGGCTCACCATCGCGACCGAGCGCGCCGATCACCGCATGATGGAGACCTGGCATCCCCTCGGCGTCTGCGGCGTCATCTCGGCCTTCAACTTCCCGGTAGCCGTGTGGTCCTGGAACGCGGCGCTCGCCCTCGTGTGCGGCGACAGCGTGGTGTGGAAGCCGTCCGAGAAGACCCTGCTCACGGCGCTCGCCACGCACGCCATCGTCGAGCGCGCCGCCAAGCGCTTCGGCGGCGTGCCGGAGGGCCTGTGCGAGGTGCTTCTGGGCGGCCGCGAGGTCGGCGAGATCCTCGTCGAGGACACCCGCGTGCCGGTTCTCTCCGCTACCGGCTCCACCGCCATGGGCCGTCAGGTCGGCCCGAAGCTCGCCGAGCGCTTCGCTCGCGCGATCCTGGAGCTCGGCGGCAACAACGCCGCCATCGTCGCCCCCTCGGCCGACCTCGATCTCGCCCTGCGCGGCATCGCGTTCGCCGCCATGGGCACCGCAGGCCAGCGCTGCACGACCCTGCGCCGTCTCTTCGTGCATGACAGCGTTTACGACCAGCTCGTGCCGCGTCTCGCGAAAGTCTATGGCAGCGTGAAGATCGGCGATCCGCGCATTGAGGGCACGCTCGTCGGGCCGCTGATCGACAAGGCGGCTTTCGACGGCATGGAGCGCGCCCTCGACGAGGCCCGCGCGGCCGGCGGCAAGGTGCATGGCGGCGGGCGCACCACCGACGTGGCGAATGACGGTTTCTATGCCCGTCCGGCGCTCGTCGAGATGCCGAGCCAGACCGGCCCGGTGACGCGCGAGACCTTCGCGCCGATTCTCTACGTGATGCGCTACTCGGATTTCGACGAGGTGATCGAGCTGCACAATGCGGTCGGCGCTGGTCTCTCCTCGTCGATCTTCACTCTCAACCTGCGCGAGGCCGAGGCCTTCGTGTCGGCGGTCGGCTCCGATTGCGGCATCGCCAACGTCAATATCGGCCCCTCGGGCGCCGAGATCGGCGGAGCCTTCGGCGGCGAGAAGGAAACGGGCGGCGGACGCGAATCCGGCTCGGACGCCTGGAAGGCCTATATGCGCCGCGCCACCAACACGATCAATTACGGCTCGACGCTTCCGCTCGCCCAGGGCGTGAAGTTCGACGTCGACGCCTGAGCAGTTCAAACGCATCGAGCGGAGGGCATGAGCGCATCGTGCGGAAAAGTGGACCCGGTTTTCCGCTCCGAACGATGCGCTGCTTGAGGAAAGGAGCATCGGATCCGATCCCAAAAGTGGGTCCACTTTCGGGTCCGATGCTCGAGCCCTCCGTTTTGTTATCAGCCCTCTTCAATCACGAGCCTTCCATGACCATGCCCTCCCGCACCGGCGGCCAGATTCTTGTCGATCAGCTTAACCTGCACGGAGTCGATCACATCTTCTGCGTTCCGGGCGAGAGTTATCTGGCCGCCTTGGATGCCTTGCATGATGCGAACATCAATGTGACGGTGTGTCGCCAGGAAGGCGGCGCCGCGATGATGGCCGAGGCCTACGGCAAGCTCACCGGCCGCCCCGGCATCTGCTTCGTCACCCGCGGTCCCGGCGCGACGAACGCCTCGCCGGGCATCCACATCGCCAAGCAGGATTCCACCCCGATGATCCTGTTCGTCGGCCAGATCGAGCGCGGCATGCGCGAGCGCGAGGCGTTCCAGGAACTCGATTACCGGGCCGCCTTCGGCCCGCTCGCCAAATGGGCCACGGAGGTGGATGATCCGGCGCGCTTCCCCGAGATCGTCTCGCGGGCTTTCCACGTGGCGACCTCAGGCCGCCCCGGACCGGTCGTGATCGCGCTGCCGGAGGACGTGCTCACCGAGATGGCCGACGTCGCCGACGCGCCGCGCTACCAGGTCATCGAAACCCATCCGGCCCTGACCCAGATGGCCGAGCTGCAGAAGCTGCTGCACGGCGCGAAGAAGCCGATCGCCCTTCTCGGCGGCAGCCGCTGGTCCGAGACCGCCGTCCAGCGCTTCGTGCGCTTCGCCGAGCGCTTCGAACTGCCGGTCGCCTGCACGTTCCGCCGCCAGATGCTGTTTCCCGCCGACCACGCCTCCTATATCGGGGATCTCGGCCTCGGCGTGAACCCGAAGCTCCTCGCGCGCATCAAGGAAGCCGACCTCGTCCTGCTCGTCGGCGGACGTCTGTCGGAGGTGCCGAGCCAAGCCTATACGCTCCTCGACATTCCCGCGCCGCAGCAGACCTTGGTGCATGTCCATCCGGATCCGAGCGAGCTCGGCCGGGTCTATGCCCCGCACCTTGCCATCAACGCTTCGCCGGTCGCCTTCACGGCGGCGCTGGAAGGCGTGCATCCGCCGGCCTCCCTTCCCTGGAGCGAGGGCACGAAGGCCGCGCATGCAGACTATCTGGCCTGGAGTGATCCGAGCGCCATCCGCACCGCCGGCGGCCTGCAGATGGGCGAGGTGATGACGCACCTGCGCAAGGTGATGCCGTCCGACACGATCTTCTGCAACGGCGCCGGCAACTTTGCCACCTGGGTCCACCGTTTCTGGCCCTTCCGCGAATATGGCACGCAGCTCGCGCCCACCTCCGGCTCCATGGGCTACGGCGTCCCTGCCGCGGTCGGCGCCAAGCGGATCCGGCCCGACAGCCCCGTGGTGGTGTTCGCCGGCGATGGCGACTTCCTCATGAACGGGCAGGAATTCGCCACCGCCGTGCAGTACGACCTGCCGATCCTCGTGATCCTGCTCGACAACGGCATGTACGGCACGATCCGCATGCACCAGGAGCGCGAATATCCCGGCCGCGTCTCGGCCACCATGCTGAAGAACCCCGACTTCGCCGCCTATGCCAAGGCATTCGGCGGCTATGGCGAGCGGGTGACGAACACGGAGGAGTTCGGCCCTGCCCTGCAGCGCGCGCTGACCTCCAGCAAGCCGGCGATCCTCCATTGCATCATCGATCCGGAAGTCATCACGCCCACCATGTCGCTCACGGCGATCCGCGACAGGGCGCTGGCGGCGAAGAAGTAGGCGCCGGACGAGGTTAGGTCAGAAACAAAAAGGCGCTACGATGATCGTAGCGCCTTTTCCAATGGGTCTTGCGAGCCCCCTTATTCAGCCACGAAGACCTCGCTCGCCGGCCTGACTTTGATCGCAGCCGCCCCGGCATCGAACCCGTCGAGCAACGCGTTGTGATGATCGACGATCTGCTCGACAGTCAGTGACCTCATGTCGGCCGTCGTATGGGCATCGGCCACGAGCGTGACGTCATAGCCGAGGCTCACGGCACGCCGGCAGGTGGTGTCGACGCAATATTGCGTCATCAGACCAACGACCACGAGATGGCTGATGCCGTGCTCTGACAATACGGGTTGCAGATCCGTCTCGTAGAAGGAATCGCAGGCCGTCTTGCTGACCACGATATCGTCCGCCGTCAGGCCAAGGTCCTCGCAGATCTCCCAGCCGGGCGTGCCGGTTTCCAGACGATGCCCGGGCTCTCCGGCATGCTGGACGAAGACGATCGGCGCGCCCTGGCGCCGGGCCTCGCCCACGAGACCGAAGATCCGGCGGCGCACCTCGTCGAAGCGCTGCCGCACCGCAGGACGCTCAGAGCCTTTTGCGGGAAGAATTCCCGCCTGCACGTCGATGATGACGAGAGCCTTCGCCATCGCGATCAGGCCGCCTTGGCTTCCTCGAGCCGCCGGGCCACGAGCGTGCGCAGGGACCGCAGATCCTTCACGAAGGAGCGGATGCCCTCGGAGAGCTTCTCGGTCGCCATCGCGTCCTCGTTGAGCACGAAGCGGAAGCTCTTCTCGTCGAGGCGTGGCAGGGGCTCGATCCTGTCGACGTTGTCGGGCGACAGCTTGCGCGGCAGCTCGCCCTGCGCGTTCGCCAGCTCGTCGAGGAGCGCGGGCGAGATGGTGAGCCGGTCGCATCCGGCGAGCGCTTCGATCTCACCGATGTTGCGGAAGGATGCGCCCATCACAACGGTCTTGATCCCTTGGGCCTTGTAGGAGGCGTAGATGTCGCGCACCGAGATCACGCCCGGATCGGTCTCGCCCGTGTAGGGCCCGCCGCCTGCCTTCACGTGCCAGTCGAGGATGCGCCCGACGAAGGGAGAGATCAGGAACACGCCCGCCTCCGCACAGGCCTGTGCCTGCACCTGGGAGAACAGAAGCGTGAGGTTGCAGTCGATCCCTTCGTTCTGGAGGATTTCGGCGGCGCGGATGCCCTCCCAGGTGGAGGCAATCTTGATCAGGACCTTCTCGCGCCCGACGCCACGCTCTTCGTAGTCCTTGACGATGCTCCGCGCGGTCTTCACCGTCGCGTCCGTATCGAAAGACAGGTCGGCATCCACCTCCGTCGAGACCCGGCCCGGCACGATGCCGGCAAGCTCGGTCCCGAATGCGACCGCGAGCCGGTCGCAGATCGCCGCCACCACGCCCTCGCGGGCACCGCCCTGCTTGCGCCCCCAGGCCAGCCCCTCCTCGAGGAGGTGCCCGTAAGCAGGAATCTCGACCGCCTTCAGGAGCAGGGTCGGATTGGTGGTGCAGTCCTGGGGCTTGAGGCGGCGCACCGCGTCGAGGTCGCCCGTGTCGGCGACGACGACCGTCATGGCGCGCAATTGGTCGAGCTTGGAGGGCATCGGGGATCTCCGTGGGTTGTCCTTTGGATCTGACTTAGTCCCATCGGGGGCCCGCGTGAAGGGCAAAGCGTCAGACAAACAGCCCCCGGTTGGCCCGAACCCGGCTCAGGATGAAGGAATAGACCTCCTCCACCCGGCGCAGGGACCGCACGTCCGCATGGGTGACCAGCCAGTAGGTGCGCAGGTAGGACACCTCGGGCAGCACGACCCGGAGCTCCGGGAACTGGCGTACCGCGTAGTCATGCAGGATGCCGATGCCCACGCCGGCCCGGACCGCTTCGGCCTGCGCCACCACGCTGGCGCACTCGAACCGGCGGGCGGTGTATTTCTCCAGGGCGGAGAAATAATCGAGCACCGGACTGTAGAGCAGGTCCGCCACATAGGTGACGAGGGTCTTGCCGGACAGGTCGGCGAGCTCCGTCAGCGGCCCGTGCCGGTCGAGATAGGCCTGCGAGGCGTAGAGCCTCAGGCGGTAATCGGTGAGCTTGCGCGACACGAGGCGCCCTTCGGTCGGCTGCTCCAGGGTCACGGCGATATCGGCCTCGCGCTTCGAGAGCGAGAAGGTGCGCGGCAGCGCCACGAGCTGCAGGGTGAGACCCGGATGGCGCTCGGCCAGCACCCCGAGTTCGGGGGCGAGGAAATAGGTGCCGATTCCGTCCGGAGCGCCGATGCGCACGGTGCCCGAGAGCGCGAGGTCCGCTCCGCCGAGTTCGCTCGCCACCGAGAGCGCCTGGGTCTCCATCGTCTCCGCGTGCTTCAGGAGCCGCTCACCCTGCTCGGTCAGGGTGTAGCCCTGCGGGCTGCGCTCGAAGAGCTTGGCCTTGAGCCCCCGTTCCAGGGCCGAGATGCGGCGGGACACGGTGGTGTGGTCGGCCTCCAGCTGGCGCGCGGCCGCGGTGAGCCGCCCGGCCCGGGCGACGGCGAGGAAAAAGCGGAGATCGTCCCAGTCGAATGCGCTCATGCCACTCCCCCACATATTGGCATTTTCGCACAACGGTGCTTTGGTTTCACCCATAGTCGTGCGATTTCAACAATGATAGAAGAGGCTCACGAAAAACACCCTTGAGGAGGAGACGCCATGCGCGAGGTCGGACATTTCATCGGCGGCAAGCAGGTCCCCGGCAAATCGGGACGGAGCACCGAATTCTTTCAGCCCATGACCGGCGAGGTCCTCGGCCGCGTCGCGCTCGCCTCCAGGGACGAGCTGCGTCAGGCGGTGGAGAACGCCAAGGCCGCACAGCCCGCCTGGGCGGCCACCAACCCGCAGCGCCGCGCCCGCGTGATGATGAAGTTCCTCGAGCTCATCGCCAAGGAGACCGATTCGCTCGCCGACTTGCTTGCCCGCGAGCACGGCAAGACGGTCGCCGACGCGAAGGGCGACATCCAGCGCGGCGTCGAGGTGGCCGAGTTCTGCACCGGCATCCCGCATCTCCTGAAGGGCGAGTTCACGGAAGGCGCCGGCCCCGGCATCGACATGTATTCGATCCGTCAGCCGCTCGGCGTCGTGGCCGGCATCACGCCGTTCAACTTCCCGGCCATGATCCCGCTGTGGAAGCTCTCCCCCGCCATCGCCTGCGGCAACGCCTTCATCCTGAAGCCCTCCGAGCGGGATCCGGGCGTGCCGATGCGGCTTGCCGAACTGATGCTGGAAGCGGGTCTTCCGGCCGGTATCCTCAACGTGGTCAACGGCGACAAGGAAGTGGTGGACGCGATCCTCGACGATCCGGACGTCAAGGCGGTGGGCTTCGTCGGCTCCTCGCCGATCGCGCAGTACGTCTATTCCCGCGCCGCCGCCAACGGCAAGCGCGCCCAGTGCTTCGGCGGCGCCAAGAACCATATGATCATCATGCCCGACGCCGATCTCGACCAGGCTGCGGACGCCCTCATCGGCGCCGGTTACGGCTCGGCCGGCGAGCGCTGCATGGCGGTCTCGGTCGCGGTGCCGGTCGGCAAGGCAACGGCCGATGCGCTCATGGACAAGCTGATCCCGCGCGTGGAAAGCCTGAAGGTCGGCCCCTCCACGGATCCTTCCGCCGATTTCGGCCCCATGATCACGAAAGCGCACATGGAAAAAGTGCGCTCCTATGTCGATCTCGGCGTGCAGGAAGGCGCCAAGCTCGTGGTCGACGGGCGCGACTTCAAGATGCAGGGCTACGAGAACGGCTTCTACATGGGCGGCTGCCTCTTCGACGAGGTGACGACCGACATGCGCATCTACAAGGAGGAGATCTTCGGTCCCGTCCTCTCGGTGGTGCGCGCCAAGAACTACGACGAGGCCCTGCGCCTGCCCTCCGATCACGAATACGGCAACGGCGTCGCGATCTACACCCGCGACGGCGACGCCGCCCGCGATTTCGCCTCCAAGGTGAATGTGGGCATGGTCGGCATCAACGTGCCGATCCCGGTGCCGCTCGCCTACTACACCTTCGGCGGCTGGAAGGCCTCGGGCTTCGGCGACCTCAACCAGCACGGTCCGGATGCGGTACGCTTCTACACAAAGACCAAGACGGTCACCTCCCGCTGGCCGTCCGGCATCAAGGAAGGGGCGGAATTCTCCATTCCGACCATGAAGTAGGCACAAGCGTGATGGCCGGGACCTGGATCCCGGCCATCTGCTTCTTGGGCTGCATCTTTTTGGCGGTGACCTGTGACCACTTCGCCGATGGGTGCACTAGATCCAAAGTCGGGGTGCACGAAGCACCCCTGTCGTGACGATTTAGGACCATGACCCAGTTTTCCCTCACCGACGATCAAATCGCCGTCCGCGACATGGCGCTGGCCTTCGCGGCGGACAACCTCGCTCCTCATGCCCTCGAATGGGACGAGAAGAAGCATTTTCCCGTGGACGTGATGCGCGAGGCGGCTTCCCTCGGCATGGCGGCGATCTACACCCGCGACGATGTGGGCGGATCGGGCATGACGCGGCTCGACGCGGCGCTGATCTTCGAGGCGCTCGCCACCGGATGCCCGGCCGTCTCGGCTTATCTGTCGATCCACAACATGGCGACGTGGATGATCGACCGCTACGGCTCGGAGGAGCAGCGTCAGCGCTACATCCCGCGCCTCGTCACCATGGAGCTGATCGCGAGCTACTGCCTGACCGAGCCGGGCTCGGGCTCGGATGCGGCCGCGCTCAAGACCAAGGCCGTCCGCGACGGCGATCATTATGTCGTCAACGGCGTCAAGCAGTTCATCTCGGGCGCCGGCACCTCCGACATCTACGTGACCATGGTGCGCACCGGCGAGGATGGTCCTTCCGGCATCTCGACCCTCGTGATCGAGAAGGACATGCCGGGCGTATCCTTCGGCGCGCAGGAGAAGAAGATGGGCTGGAATGCGCAGCCGACCGCCGCGGTGATCTTCGAGGACGTGCGCGTGCCGGTCGCCAACCGCCTGTCCGACGAGGGCATGGGTTTCAAGATCGCCATGTCGGGCCTCGATGGCGGACGTATCAATATCGGCGCCTGCTCACTTGGCGGCGCTCAGGCGGCGCTCGACAAGGCGCTCGCCTACACGGGCGACCGCAAGGCCTTCGGCAAGCGCATCGCGGATTTCCAGGCGCTCCAGTTCAAGCTCGCCGACATGGCCACCGAACTCGAATGCGCGCGCACCTTCCTGTGGCGCGCGGCCTCCGCGCTCGACGCCAAGGCGCTCGATGCCACGAAGCTCTGCGCCATGGCCAAGCGCATGGCGACCGACGTGGGCTTCCAGGTGGCGAACGACGCCCTGCAGCTCCACGGCGGCTACGGCTACCTCGCCGATTACGGGGTCGAGAAGATCGTGCGCGACCTGCGCGTCCACCAGATCCTCGAGGGCACCAACGAGATCATGCGCCTGATCGTGGCGCGCGATCTGGTGGGACGCGGCAATCGATGATGGTGCGGTCGCTCGGCCTCGGCGTCGGCATCGCGGCGGCGATCCTGGCGCTGTTCTGGCTGGCGGGACCTTGGTTCTTCCAGGACGGACGACGCCCGTTCCAGCTCAACTTCACCGCAGGCGCCGTGCTGGGATCGGGCCTCGGCCTGACGATCGACCGCATCCTGCAGGTGCCGCGCAAAGCCGCGAGCCATGCCATGGCTTTGACCGCCGTGCCGGGCATGCTGGTCATGGCTGCCGTGGGATCGCATTTCGCGGTGTTCTTTCCGCAACTCGATCCCGCTCTCGACAAGGTCTTCGGCTCGCTGATGCTGTGGTTCTACGGCTTCGCGCTCACCGGTGCCCTGTGGGTGGCGCGACGCCCATGACGGGCCGGGACGAACCGTCGGGGCTGCCTTGGCGTGAGCCGAGCACCTGGCTCGTCGTCGCCCTGTCGGGTGTGTTCGTCCTGCTGGGGATCCTGTTCGTCTTCGCGCCGCGCGCTGGGTCGGCCCTGTTCGGAATCGCTGCTCCGGACGGCCCGAGTCTGTCCTACGTCTCTGCCATCGGATTGCGCGATCTCGCCTTCGGGGCCTACCTCGCGGCTCTGTCGCGCCTGGCGACCCGGCGCATCGTCGGCACGGTTCTGGGGCTGACGGTTCTCATTCCGGCCGGCGACGTCATTCTCGTCTTCGTCGAACGGGGTTTCGAGAGCCCCGGGCATCTCCTGCTGCACGCCGGCAGCGGCCTCGTCATGGCGGCCGGCTCGTTCTGGCTTCTCGGCCGGGCGTCACATCACAACAAGGGAGGGTTTTCATGACCATTATCGCCTTCATCGGCCTCGGCAACATGGGCGGACCCATGGCCGCCAATCTCGTCAAGGCTGGACACAGCGTCTCCGGCTTCGATCTGTCTCCCGCATCCTGCGACCAGGCGCGCAGCGACGGCGTGACCATCGCGGGATCGACGATCGACGCCGTGCGGGACGCGGAGATCGTCGTCACCATGCTGCCGGCCGGCAAGCACGTGCTCGCGGTCTGGGCCGATATTCTCCCTTCGGTGAAGGAGAGCACGCTGCTGATCGACTGCTCCACCATCGACGTGGAGAGCGCACGCAAGGTGCACGCCCTGGCGCGCGAGCAGGGACGCAACCTCGCGAGCCTCGACGCGCCCGTATCCGGCGGCGTCGGCGGCGCGAAGGGCGCGACGCTCACCTTCATGACGGGCGGCACGAAGGACGCCTTCGACCGAGCCGAGCCGATCCTGTCCCGAATGGGCAAGAAGGTCGTTCATTGCGGCGAGGCGGGCGCCGGCCAGGCGGCGAAGATCTGCAACAACATGATTCTCGGTATCTCGATGATCGGGGTGGCCGAAGCCTTCGTGCTCGGCGAGAAGCTCGGGCTGTCGCATCAGGCGCTGTTCGATGTCGCCTCCACGTCGTCGGGCCAATGCTGGTCGCTGACCACCTACTGCCCGGTACCGGGCCCCGTGCCCGCTTCGCCCGCCAACAACGGCTACAAGCCGGGCTTCGCGGCAGCCCTCATGCTCAAGGACCTGAAGCTCGCGCAGGAGGCCGCGCTCGCCTCGGGCGCCCCCACACCCCTCGGGGCGGAGGCGGCCCAACTCTACGCCCTGTTCAACAATGCCGGCCACGAGGGTGACGACTTCTCCGGCATCATCAACTTCATTCGCGGACGGAAGGATTGAGGCGGGGTCCCCATGTCATGGCCGGCCTCGCTCCGGCCATGACAGGCCGGTGAGGAATGCCATAAAGAAAAACATGTGTTGCATCGCACCTACAGCATTTGGCCCCGCCGTCCGTTAGGCTTTCATCTCCTGAACATTCAACCGCTGATTGCCTGCCCGCATGATCCGTCCTGTCTTCCAAGCGGCCAATCCCTCAGCCGATGCCGCCGCCATGCTGCGGCGTCTCGGCTTCGCCATCCTGTTCTTCGCCGTCCCTCTGGCAGCTCTGTTCACGCGCCGCGCGCTCGTGGTGATGGCGCCCCTGGCGGTCATCCTCCTCGTCCTCGCGTCGGTGCTCGACGGCAGCGCGAAGCATGCCTGGGACAAGCTGACGGCCCTTGCCACGTCTCCTGGCGGAATAGCCGGGCTGGTCCTTCTGTTCTGGGCCGGCCTGTCCCTGCTGTGGACGCCCTTTCTGCCTCAGGCCTCCGAGCGGCTCCTCAACATCACCGGCATGATCCTCATGGGCCTGGGCGGCTTTCTCGCCGTTCCCGAGCGCATGCGCTCGGCCAATCTCTATCTTCTGCCGGTCGGGGTCGGACTCGCGGCCCTGATTGCCGTCTTCCTGACGCTCACCGGCGGCAGCACCGTCGACCCAGAAGGTCTGAGCCTGGAGCGCGGCATGCTGATGCTCGTTCTGCTCCTCTGGCCGGCCATCGCATGGCTTCATTCCCGCGGGCGCAACCTGGAAGCCATCGGGCTGGCGCTCGCCGTCGCAGTCTGTTCGCTCCTCACGCGTGACGGCCTGCCGCTCTATGGCCTGGTCGCCGGCGCCGTCGTGTTCGTCGTCACCGCGTGGAATCCGGTCTTCGGCCCGCGCCTGACCGGTCTCGTCATGGCCGGCCTCCTGCTGTTTGCTCCGGTCCTGCCCTTCCTCCTGAAACCCTTGGCGGCCAACCTGCTCGGCGTGAACTCTCCGACGACCCTCGCCCTCGAGGTGTGGCGCCAGATCATTCTCGGCGAGCCGCTGCGGTTGCTGACGGGACATGGCCTGGAGACGGCCCTGCGCGGGCGCTTCCTCGGATTGATGCCGCCCAGCGCACCGTCCACGCTGCTGTTCGAGATCTGGTATGAACTCGGAGTGGTAGGTGCCGTGGCCGGGTCTGTTCTGCTGTATCAGGCGGTCGTCAGCGCCAGGGGCCACCGCGCCAGCGTGGCGCCTGGCATCATGGCGGCGTTCGCCTGCACCTACGCCCTGGGCTGCCTCGGCATCGGCACCACGCAGGTCTGGTGGTTCACCGCGCTCGTGGCTCTGGTGCTGATCTTCGTTGCCATCGAGCGGGGACAGTTTCGCACGAAGCGTCCCAAGGCCGTTCTGCACCGCATGGCTTAGTGCATCGGACCCGAAAGTGGATTCCACTTTTGGATCCACACGACGCGCTAGTGCATCTTGCGCAGAAGGATTGACGAAGCGGCCTCGCCTCTGCTTCGCTGACGGTTTCCGGATTCTCAAACCCGAGGGACGATCATGCCGATCATCAACCGCGTCGCCGACCTTGCCGATGAAATTGCCGTCTGGCGCCGCGACTTCCATGAAAACCCGGAGCTCCTGTTCGACGTTCATCGCACCGCCGGCATCGTGGCGGAGAAGCTGAAGAGCTTCGGCTGCGACGAAGTCGTGACCGGCCTCGGGCGAACCGGCGTCGTCGGCGTGATCAAGGGGCGTTCGAACAACTCGGGCAAGGTAATCGGCCTTCGCGCCGACATGGACGCGCTGCCCATCGAAGAGGCGACCGACGTTCCGCACAAATCCAAGGTGCCGGGCAAGATGCATGCCTGCGGCCATGACGGCCACACGGCGATGCTCCTCGGGGCCGCGAAATATCTCGCCGAGACGCGCAACTTCGACGGCACTGCGGTGGTGATCTTCCAGCCGGCGGAAGAAGGCGGCGGCGGCGGCAACGAGATGCTCAAAGACGGCCTGATGGAGCGGTTCGGCGTGCACGAGGTCTACGGCATGCACAACATGCCGGGCATTCCCGTGGGCCAGTTCGCCATCCGGCCGGGCCCCATGATGGCCGCGGCCGACCGGTTCACGATCACGATCGAGGGCAAGGGCGGCCATGCGGCGCGTCCTCACGACTGCATCGACCCGGTGGTCATCTCGGCCCATGTGATCACGGCCCTGCAGACCATCGCGTCGCGCAGCGCCGATCCGCTCGATTCCGTGGTGGTCTCCGTCTGCACCGTGAAGGCGGGCGAAGCCTTCAACGTCATTCCGCAGACGGCGATGCTGCTCGGCACCGTACGCACCCTCTCCCCCGAGGTCCGCGACCTCGCGGAGACGCGCATCCGCGCGATCGTCGAGAATGTCTGCGCGGCATTCGGCGCCAAGGCGGAGGTCGAGTATGACCGCGGTTATCCGGTGACCATGAACGATCCCGACAAGACCGATTTCATGGCGGGCGTCGCCCGCGCCGTCGCCGGCGAGAACGCCGTGGACACCACGGTGCTGCCGCTCATGGGGGCCGAGGATTTCTCCTATATGCTGGAGCAGCGCCCCGGCGCCTACATCTTCCTCGGCAACGGGGATACGGCGGGCGTCCACCATCCGGCCTACGACTTCAACGACGAGGCGAGCCCCTATGGTGTCTCCCTCTGGGCGAAGATCATCGAGACCGGCATGCCGGCGCGCTAGAGCATCGGACCCGAACGTGCATCCACTTTTCTCGGTCCGCACGATGCACTAAGCCGCTTCGAACGAAAGCGCCGCCGGAAACCATCCGGCGGCGCTTTCGTTTTGTCTCCCGCTGCCCGTCAGTGCAGGACCATCTCGGTGAACGGCGAGACGTAGGCCTGCAGCATCACGAGGCCGCCGACGAGGCACGCCAGCACGATCGAGTGCCAGAACACGAAGCGCAGGATGCTTCCCTCGTGGCCGAACCAGTTGGTCGCGGTCGACGCCACGACGATGGACTGCGCGTCGATCATCTTGCCCATCACGCCGCCGGACGAATTGGCCGCCGCCATGAGGATGGGTGACAGCCCGAGCTGCTCCGACGTGATCTTCTGCAAGCCGCCGAACAGCACGTTCGACGCGGTGTCCGAACCCGTCAGCGCCACGCCGAGCCAACCAAGCAGGGTGCCGAAGAACGGGTACAGAATTCCCGTGCCGGCGAAGGCAAGCCCAAGCGTCGCATCGACGCCCGAGAAGCGCGTCAGCGTGCCGATCGCGAGCATGGCCGCGATGGTGATGAGCGAGTAGCGCAGCACCCAGATCGTTTCGAACCAGGCCGTGACGAGCCTCAGGGGCGAGAAGCCCATGACAAGCCCGGCGATGATGGCAGCGATCAGCACGCCCGTGCCCGTATAGGACATGTAGGTGAAGGCGAAGACGGCCGGTTCCGCGGTCGGATTGGCCACGATGGGCGCAACCTTCTGCACCATGTTGTGCAGGCCCGGAATCGGATAGCTCCAGGTGAAGATCGGGTTGACGAGCGCCTTGAACCAGCCCGTGCCCCAGATGGCCACGATCACCGACAGGATGATCCACGGCACCCACGCCCGGATGATTTCGTCGCGGCTCGCCCTGGGGGGCACATTGGCGGCGCCGGCTCCCAGCGATGCGGGACGCGTCATGGTGCCGGCCGAGATGTCATGGGTTCGCAGCGCCGGAGACGTCCAGATCTCCCTCGGGCGCCAGATCCGCATGAACCCGACGAGGCAGGCCATCGAGATCAGGGATGCGCCGATGTCGACGATCCAGGGGTTGATGTAGTTGGAGATCAGAAATTGCGGAATGGCGAAGGACACGCCGCAGACGAGGATGGCCGGCCAGACCTGGAGCATGCCCCGGAACCCGGCGAACACCCAGATCAGCCAGAAGGGGACGATCAACGAGAAGAACGGCAACTGGCGCCCGACCATCGCGCCGAGGACGTAGGGGTCGAAACCCGTCACCGAGGCCAGACCCTGGATCGGAGCGCCAAGGGCGCCATAGGCCACCGGCGCCGTATTGGCGATCAGCGACAGACCCGATGCTGCAAGGGGCGAGAACCCGAGTCCGATGAGAATGGCGCCCGTCACGGCGACCGGCGTGCCGAAGCCGCCGGCGCCTTCGAAGAAGGCACCGAACGCGAAGGCGACGAGCAGCAACTGCAGGCGGCGATCCGTCGTGAGATCCCCGACGGATTGCTGAAGCGTCGCGAACCATCCCCTCTCCACCGTCAGCCGGTAGAGGAAGATGACGTTCAGGATGATCCAGCCGATCGGGAACATGCCCGTCGCGACGCCGAACAGGGCGGCACGGGTGGCGAGCCCGGCCGGCATGGTAAACAGGAAGACCGAGACGGCGATCGCCGCAAGTAGGGCGATTACCGCGGCAATGTGGGCCTTCACCTTGCCGGATGCGATCATCACCAGGAGCAGAACGACGGGAATGGCCGCCGCGATGGTCGACAACGTCGCGTTGCCGAATGGATTATAGACTTGGCTCCACATGAGCTTTTCCCTCACCCCGCCAGCGCCTGCTGGCACCCGTGGCATGGCGGTCGGGCCGGAGAGGTCTTTCCGCCTGACGGAAAAGCTAGAACATTGTTCTAATGCGACAATACGACCTTAAGGGGAATTGTGCGGTATCAACCGCTTAATCTTTCTGCGAGCAGGCCAGCATGCCTTCGAGATCGATATAGTGACCGGCGCGGTCGCGCTTGGCGGCCAGATAGCTGACGTTCTCGGCCGTGGGACGGCCCAGCACCCGATGGTCCGAGATGACCTCGAGCCCGGCCCTGGTCAGCGCCGCGATCTTGTCTGGGTTGTTGGTCATGAGGCGGACCTTGGCGACGCCTAATTCCTTGAGCATCACGGCGGCGAAATCGAAGCGGCGCTGGTCGGCCTCGAAGCCCAGCATCTCGTCGGCATCGTAGGTGTCGTAACCCTGCGACTGGAGCTTATAGGCGCGGATCTTGTTGGCGATGCCGTTCCCGCGCCCCTCCTGATCGAGATAGAGCAGGATTCCTCCCTCGCCCGAGGCCATGAAGCGCACCGTCTCACGCAGCTGGTCGCCGCAATCGCATTTCAGGCTGCCGAAAAGATCCCCCGTGAGACAAGCCGAGTGCAGCCGCACGGTCACGGGCTTCGAGATATCGGGCTTGCCGACGACGATCGCCACCTGATCGCGCAGCCCCTCGCCGCCACGGAACACCACGAATTCGCTGGTCGGCGCTCCTTCGAGCGGCACCGGCGCCCGGCTGACGATCTTCAACTCGGTTGCCGCGGCACGGCGATAGCCGCGGACGGCCTCGCCGGACACGCGCACGACCGACGGGGCGATCTCGATGCCCTTCGTCAGCGGCACCACGATCACGGCCGGCAGGACGAGCGACAGGCGAGCCAGCTCCAGCGCCTCGCTGTCCAACCCATCGGCGGGCCGAACCGGCGCGTCGATGCGACCATCGACCTTGAGAGCCAGGGCCTCGACGCGGCTCCGGTCGACCACGGGCAGGGCGATCCGGCCGGGAACCTCGCGCTCGAGCCCGAGGCGGCGAAGCCGCGCCGCCGGCAGGACCAGATGAGCATGGCCGCCCGCAACCGCCTCGATCTCGGTGCTCGTCACCTCGTCCAGGTCCTCGACGCCGGCCACGAGCACGCTGCCCTCTGACCCGTCGATTACCACCGGGCGGGCGCTGCGAAACTCCATGATCGCCCGCTCGACCGAGGTCGTGGCAGGATTGGCGGACAGGCTCAAGGTCAGGCGCATGGTCGAAAACTCTAGAAAACGGCCTCGGATCTGGCAGGTTTTGGGTCTTTATGGCCAGACGGCCACTGAAGTCACGCTTCAGGATGATCGCCACCCTACCACAGGCCGCCCCCGATCCCTAATCCCATAGATGCGATGGCAGCCATGCTGGATCAACAGGCTCGCGTGCAAACGTCTCTTGGCTCGACGGCATAGTCCGAGCGCGCTATCTCTGGCGCGTCCCGCCGCTTCAGCCTCCGCAAAGATCCTTGACCATGCCCACGTTCCTGCCCCGGCTCGTCGCCCTTGGCCTCTTCGGTTTCGCCTCCGCGGCGGGCGCCGCCACCCTCGACGGATTGGCCGTGACCGTGACGAATACCAGCGAGCCGGTCCTCTGTGCGGAAAAGGACAATGTGGCGATCAATTTCGCCGCCCCGGAGGTGAAGCATTTTCAGATCGAGGCCGTGCATCCGGCCTATATGGGCTCCCTGCGCCAGGACCGCTGGGAGCCGGACTGGACCGCCTGCGAGGACATCTCCGAACAGACCTCGGCCAAGCCCCATCCGACCATGACGACCCTCTATGACGACGCCGATCTGCGCATCATGGGCCTGTCATTTACGGAGTTCTGGCGCCCGAACGACGTCACCGTGACGATCGGCGACAAGGTCACGCACAAGATCCATCTCCTGCAGCTCCTGAAGAAGCGGGGCGACAAGGCCGTCGAAGTGCTGGTGATCTATCCTGGCGACGGCTACTGGCGCATCAAGCCGCTCCCGCCCGAGCATCTGGACTGGACCTCCTACGGCTCCTCCTTCCTCGTCGGCCCGGTGGAATTCGACCAGCGCCCCGTGGTGAACCTGAAGGACGTCGCCTTCGATCCGAAGACCATGACCTTCACGCTGACCCTGGTGAAAGGCGGCAAGGCGATTGTCGCGGTCAAGGCTCTCAACGAGGAGCGCATGACCCTGGATGTGTCGTTCGATCAGGGGATCGCCGGCCTGCCTTTCGCGGGTCTTCGCTCCATGTACGTGACCGAATTCAACGCCGATGTGGCCCGCATCGCGGTTCGCGAGGCCGGTGCCCGGTCCTGGCGCGAGGAGCCGATCATGAATTTCCGCGACGCCAAGGCGACCGATGCCTGGATGGGCCGACTCGTGCCCTCGCGGCACAACACCAGCGCGCCCGACATGATGTTCAACCGTTTCCGCGCGACGCCGGCTCCTTGACGGCGAGCCGCGCGCTTATAAATGACATCACCCTGCCGTCGATCAGGACGAGGC
The DNA here is from genome assembly GCF_018069605.1 of Microvirga sp. HBU67558. Taxonomy (NCBI): domain Bacteria; kingdom Pseudomonadati; phylum Pseudomonadota; class Alphaproteobacteria; order Hyphomicrobiales; family Methylobacteriaceae; genus Microvirga; species Microvirga sp. HBU67558. Next base: position 26,443 of record NZ_JAGPUP010000528.1, read on the forward strand.
CTGCGCCGATCAGCACCATGCCGGCCATATGCCGCATCATCAGGGTCTCGCCGAGGACGGATACCCCGAACAGGATGGCACTGACCGGGATCAGGAAGGTCACGAGACCCACATTGGTGGCGCCGGCCCGCGCGAGCAGGCGGAAGAAGATCAGATAGGCGAAGGCCGTCGAGACCAAGCCGAGGGCCGCCAGTGACAGAATGGCGGCGGTGCTGGGCACCGCTAGTGTCCAGGGTTGCTCGACCATCAGGGCGGCAGGCAGAAGAATCGTGCTCGAGACCGTGACCTGACCGGCGGCCGTCGCGAGCGGCGGGATGCCCATCGTCTTGAAGCGGCGGCCGAACACACCGGAGAAGCCATAGGACAGGGCCGCTCCCAAAACGGCGAGCTGCGCCAGGATGCCCGCATCGAGCGACGCGACGGCCGCCCCCCCGATCATCACCGCGACTCCAATGAATCCCACGATCACGCCCGCGAGCCGCTGACCCGTGAGCCGCTCGTCGGCTGTCAGAAAATGCGCCACGATCACCGTGAAGAGCGGCGTGGTTGCATTGAGAACGGACGCCAGGCCGCTGGCGATGTGACTTTGCCCCCAGACGATCAGGGTGAAGGGAATGACGTTGTTGAGGATCGACATGCCGACAAAGGCAGCCCAGACCTGGCGGGTCCGCGGCAGGTCGACGCCCGTGAGCCTCAGGACGAGAAGCAGCGCCATCGCGGCGGTCAGCACCCGCAGCGCCACGATGGTCAGGGGCGGCAACTCCCGGACGGCCACACCCACGAAGAGAAACGACCCGCCCCAGACGACCGAAAGGACCGTCAAGAGCGCCCAATCGGACGCGGTCATGTTTTTCTGGATGGCGGCCTGCGGCATCAGATTCGGTTCCGAACTTCGTGGGCCAGACCTGACACGAAGCGGCCCGCGAGGCGACCCGTTTTCTGTGATCAGGAGAGGTCGTACCATTCCCCGTTGCTGCGGCACGCGAGCATCTCGCCCGTGCGCATTGCCCCGCCGCTCCGCAACTCCCGGCGGATCAGGCGGCAATCGAGTTCGCCGAACGCCTTCCTGTTCACCGGCTTCAGGCTGACCCTCCCGGAGGCGCCGGTTGCAGGGTTCTGCCATGTGGCATTGGCCGCGCCTGCACCGTTGAGGATCGACAGAACCGCCTGGGCCTCCGCGGGGCGATCAGCATCGGATACGAGCTGTGCGGCAGCCCGCTGAGCCTCCGCCTGGGCGATGCTGGCGCTGGCCTGCCCCCGGGCGGCGGCCAACTGGCTCGATGTCATGCCGGCGGCCGCGGCCTGCATGGCGAGGGACGGAGCGGCGGCCGCCAGACCGACGCCGCCGGTCATGGCCCCGCCGATGGCCGCGGATGCGACCGTGCTGGCCATGCCGGCCGCGTGCCTGGCCATCGCGAGATTCGACTGACGATCGAGTTCACCGAGATAACTGGGGCGTGCCGTGTTGCCGGCCGCCACATCGGACAGGCGAGACGCGAACCGGCTGAAATCGATGCTCTGGGGATCCGGGTCCCGCTCGGGTTGGGCGCTCTGGACCAGACTGACGGCCGTTCCGGACAGCCCGGTCGGATCCAGCCCAGTGGCCGCGTCCAGGGCAGCCGATCCGGCTCCGGTCTGGTTGCACGCAGTCAGGGTGAGAATCATCGCAAGTGCACCGGCCCCGGTGAAAACCCTGATCATGATCTGCCCCTTCAGTTAACGTAACGACATAATATCACCATAACATCATGAGAAAGGCAACGACAGCCCTGATTGGACCGGACGATCCACAGGGAAGATCAATCGGCGATCAAGATTTGGTTTACGACGATGGACAACACCCGGCCGCCTTTACCACTCCTTCACGGCTTTGGAGCCAACCTCCCGGTCATCATCTGCACCATGCTGCGTCCTGCCATGACCCCGCCGCTCTCCCGTGAACCGTCCTACAGCGTCCGCCATCAGACGGTGCGGTCGAGCTTCTGCGTGCTGCCTCACGATCCAAGGCCGGCGCGCAATGCAAGTTTCATCTTCGGTCGCTCGGATTCGCGCTATCGTCCTCTGCTCAATCAAGAGGAGCGCGACCGGCTGCACATCTGGGCCATGATCGTCGCGCTCTCGTCCTCGGTGGCGGGCACCACCCTGCTCCTGACGGCGATCTTTCGCTGACAGGTTTACTGCAGTGGCCAGACCAGCATGATCAGCGGAGTGCCGATCACGACCACCAGGATCGACAGAGGCAGTCCAAGCCGCCAGTAATCTCCGAAGCGGTATCCGCCCGGCCCCATGACCAGGGTGTTGCACTGATGGCCGATGGGGGTCAGGAAGTCGCAGGCTGCCCCGATGGCTACCGCCATGAGGAATGCATCGGGCTTGAAGCCGAGCTGGCTGGCGAAGCTCGCCGCGATAGGTGCCATCACCAGCACGGTGGCCGCGTTGTTGAGGAACGGCGTCACCGCCATGGCCGCCACCATGATGAGCACAAGCGCTCCGGTCGGCGGCAGCATGTGAGCGGCCGTCGAAAGCCAACCTGCGATCAGATCCGTGCCCCCGGTCGTGCGAATCGATTCGCTGACCGGAATGAGCGCCCCCAGCATGACGATGATCGGCCATTCGATCGTGTCGTACGCCTCACGCAGGGTAAGGGATCCGAACAGGACGAGCAGGACGCCCGCGCCGAAGAAGGCGATGGCGACCGGCAAAATGTTGAAGGCGACGAGCAGCATGGTGCCGGCCAAAATCGCCGCCGGCACGAGGCTGCGGCGGGCGCTGCCGAGCCGGATCTCGCGCTCCGCAAGAGGCAGGCAGCCGAGGTCGCGCAGGGTATCCGGCAACCGCCTGAGATTGCCCTGAAGGACAATGACGTCGCCGGAGCGCAGGGTGATGGTGCGCAGGCGTTCCTTGAACCGCTGACCGCTCCGGCTGACCGCGATGAGATTGACGCCGAACCGCTCGTAGAGTCCCATCCTCTCCGCCGAGGTGCCGGCCAGAGCGGAATTCGGGCCGACGATCGCCTCGATGACGCCGATTTCGTCCAGCGCCTCTTCCATCTCCGGCTGGCGGTGCTCCCGGCTGAGCTTCAGACCGGCCCGTGAGACGGCGCTTTCGAGAGCATCCGGTTCGCCTTCGAGCATGAGCAGGTCGTTCTCACGGATGGCCGCATCGGGGAGCGGGCTGGAGCTGCGGGTCTCGTTGCGGATGATGGCCGCAACCTTCACTTCCCCATTCGCAAGCTTGTGCACGTCCGCCACGGTCTGGCCGATCACCTCGGACTCGGACGTGACCCGGGCTTCGGTGATGTAGTCCTTGATGTTGAGGGCCGCATCGAGGGAGGCGGCCCCCTTGCGTCCCTGCGGCAGAAGCCGGTAGCCGAAGGCCAGGAAGACGACCCCAGCCACCGCGATGCCGACACCGACGGGCGTGAAGTCGAACATGCCGAACGGCTCGCCCAGGAGTTCTTGCCTGACCCGCGACACGATGATGTTGGGCGAGGTGCCGACCAGGGTGACGATGCCGCCGAGAAGAGAGCCGAAGGCCATCGGCATGAGGAAGCTCGACGGCGGCGTGTTCGTGCGCCGGGCGATCTGGAAGGCGACGGGGATCATCATCGCCAGAGCGCCGATATTCTTCACGAAAGCGGAGAGGACCGTCACCACGGTCACCAGCACGACGACCTGAATCTGCGTGGTGCGCAAATAGGGTCCGACCCGGTTCAAGCCGGCTTCCAGGATCCCGGACTTGGCCACAGCGGCGCTGACCAGAAGCGCGCTCGCCACGATGATTACGATGTCGTCGCTGAAGCCCTCGAAAGCCTTGTCGGCCGGCACGATGCCGACGAGCACGGCCACCAGCAGCGACAGGACGGCGACGAGATCGTAGCGAAAGCGACCCCAGACGAAGAGCGCCATCATCCCGGCGACGATGGCGAAGGAAAGCATTTGTTGATGGGTCATGCGAAGCGCGAAGGAGAGGAACTGAGATCCTAACGCTTCACGCCCCCGTTGGTGCCTTCATTATTGACCGAGCACGAGGGCCCAATAACGCCCGTAACGGTTGTTCGCATCGGCGCGGGCAAGCCCGATCCTGCGGGCCTGGGGCATCAGGAGGTTGCTGTTGTGGCCGGGCGAGGCCTTCCAGCGGCCGATGGCGCCATCGACCGAATCCGAACCGGCCGAGAGATTCTCCGCCGAGTAGCCGCTGATGCCGTACTGGTCCATGCGGCTGGCGAAGCTGCCATGACTGAGCCGGCCTGCCGCCGCCACGGCTCGGGCCTGGTGCTCGGCGGCCTTGTTCAGGCTTGAGTCCACCGTCACCGGGCTCAAGCCCTTCGACACCCGATAGGCCGAGATCAGCCGGGCCGCCTCGGCGGCATCGCTCGTGGAGCTCGCCAGGACGGCATCCTTGGGAGTGAGAGCCCAATCGCCCGCGCAGCCGGCCAGTCCCAGGGCGACCAGACCCGAGATGAAGAGAGCACGCATCGAATATCCCCTTCGGGCGGCGTTCAGGTGCCGCTCCCCTTGAAAAAATGGCCTGCGGCGTTCATGTGCAGGAGCCATGAACCCGATGGCGCTGAATGCCATGCTGAAGCGCGAGGGTCCAGATTCCTGCCTCTCCCGCGTCAGCTGACCGCATGCCCCCGAATCCCTCCCCTCCCGAAGTTGCCGTCATCGGCGGCGGCCCCGCAGGCCTGATCGCCGCGGAGGTGCTGGGGCGCGCCGGGATTCCCGTTACACTCTACGACCAGATGCCGTCCGTCGGCCGCAAGCTCCTCATGGCCGGTCGGGGCGGGCTGAACCTGACCCATTCGGAGCCGTTCGATCGTTTCGTCGCCCGCTACGCCGAGGCCGTCCCGCGACTACTTCCCCTGATCGAGGGCTTTCGCCCGGAGGATCTGCGCGCCTGGTGCGAGGGTCTGGGCCAGGAAACCTTCGTGGGCTCCAGCGGACGCGTCTTTCCAACGGCCTTCAAGGCCTCGCCCCTTCTGCGCGCGTGGCTGTCGCGCCTCGAGAGCCTTGGAGTCCGCTTTGCCCTGCGTCACCGCTGGCAGGGCTGGGACGAGGACGGCCGTCTGATCTTCACCGAAGCGGCCGGGCAGGCGGTTCGGACCCAGCCCGCCGCCACGATCCTGGCGCTCGGCGGCGCGAGCTGGCCCCGGCTCGGATCCGACGGGACATGGGCGGAGCTGCTGTCCCGGCGCGGCATCGAGATCGCTCGACTGCGTCCCGCCAACATGGGCTTCACCCTGCCCTGGTCAGACCTCATACGGAGCCGTTTCGCAGGCGAGCCCCTGAAGCGAATCGCTCTGACTTTTGAGGGCACGACCGTGAAAGGCGAGGCCGTCGTCACGGCGGACGGGATCGAAGGCGGGGCGGTCTATGCGCTGTCAGCCAAGCTGCGCGATGCCATCGAGCGGACAGGACAGGCCACGCTCCACCTTGATCTGCGGCCCGATCTGACCGAGGAAGCTCTGACAAACCGCCTTGACGCTCCGCGAAAGGGGCAGTCCGCCTCCACCTTCCTGCGCAAGAGCGCGGGCCTTGGCCCCGTCGGGATTGCGCTGCTCCGGGAGGGCTCGGCGCCTCTTCCGGCCGAGCCTGATGCGCTGGCCCAGCTGATCAAGGCGGTGCCTCTGACGCTGACGGGGACGAAGTCCCTCGACCGGGCGATTTCCACCGCCGGCGGCATTCCCTTCGACGAGGTCGACGAGCAACTGATGCTCCGGCGGATGCCGGACGTCTTCGTGGCCGGCGAGATGCTGGACTGGGAGGCGCCCACCGGCGGCTACCTGCTCCAGGCGACCTTCGCGACCGGCATCGCGGCTGCGCGAGGGGTGCTGGCCCGGCTGGGGATTCCCGATGCCGCATTGACGGGAGGCCTCTCCTCGGCCACAGGGCAGACGTGATCGATCCCGCCAAGATTCTCCACGACGTTTTCGGCTTCCCCTCCTTCCGCGAAGGACAGGAGGAGATCGTGCGCGCCGTGCTGGCCGGCGAGGACGTTCTCGCCGTCATGCCCACCGGCGCGGGCAAGTCGCTGTGCTACCAGTTGCCGACGCTTGCCCGGGAGGGCCTGACCTTGGTGGTCTCCCCGCTCATCGCCCTCATGCGCGATCAGGTGGCGGCGTTGCGCCATTTCGGCATCGAGGCGGGCAGCCTCAACTCCGCCAATGACCCGGCCGAGAACCGCCGCGTGGTCGATGCGGTGCGGGATGGCCGCATGCGCCTTCTCTACGCGTCGCCGGAGCGGCTGGCGAATACGGGCACCACCGAATGGCTGGGGCGTGCCGGTGTCAACCTGCTCGCCATCGACGAGGCGCATTGCGTATCGCAATGGGGGCATGATTTCCGGCCCGAATACGCCATGCTCGGCGAGGTGCGCCAGCGCTTGGGGAACGTGCAGACCATCGCGCTCACCGCGACCGCCGATGTGGCGACCCGCAGCGACATCATGCATCGCCTGTTCGAGGAGGAGCCGCGCCTCTTCATCCACGGCTTCGACCGGCCGAATCTGCGCCTCGCCATGCAGGCGAAGGAACACTCGAGGCGCCAGCTCTTCTCGTTCCTCGACAAGCACCGGCACGAGAGCGGCATCGTTTATTGCTCGTCCCGCGACGCCACGGAAAAGCTGGCGGACTCGCTCAGCCAGGCTGGCTACCGGGCCCTGCCCTACCATGCCGGCATGCCGCAGGGTGACCGGGCCAAGAACCAGGACATCTTCCTGCAGGAGGACGGCGTGGTGATGGTCGCCACCGTTGCCTTCGGCATGGGAATCGACAAGCCCGACGTGCGCTTTGTGGCGCATGCGGCCCTGCCGAAATCGATCGAATCCTATTACCAGGAGATCGGCCGCGCCGGACGCGACGGCGCTCCAGCCGACACGCTCACCCTCTACGGCCTCGACGACATGCGCCTGCGCCGCCTGCAGATCGAGGAGAGCGACGCGGCGGACGAGCAGAAGCGCGTCGAGCGCCAGCGGCTCAATGCGCTCGTGGCCCTCTGCGAGGCGCCGCGCTGCCGGCGCCAGACGCTGCTCGCCTATTTCGGCGAGAGCACCGAGCCCTGCGGGAACTGCGACCTGTGCATCGATGGCGTGATGTCCTTCGACGGGACCATCGAGGCCCAGAAGCTCCTCTCGGCGATCGTGCGCACCGGCGAGCGCTTCGGCACGGAGCATCTCATCAGCATCCTCGTGGGCGAGGAGACGGATTCGGTCCGCCGCTTCGGCCATGACAAGCTGAAGACGTTCGGGGTCGGCAACGACCGCTCGAAGACGGAATGGCGCTCGCTCCTGCGGCAGATCTATGCAGCCGGCCTCGTCGGGCTGGAACTGGCGGAGTACGGACGCTGGACGCTGACGGACAAAGGCGTGGCCGTTCTGAAAGGCCAGGAGCGGATCGAGCTTCGCTCCGACGTGCTGATGAAGCCCGCCGAGCGCCGCCGCAGGCGCTCCCGGATGGAGGCGGAATCCGTGGTGCCGTCCGACGATCCGCTGCTGCTCGACCTCAAAGGCCTGCGCACGCGGCTTGCCAAGGAAGAGGGCGTGCCGGCCTACGTGATCTTCTCCGACCGCAGCCTGATCGACATGGCGGTCAAGCGGCCGACCACCGTGCGCGCCTTCGGCGAGATCCACGGCGTCGGGCAAGCCAAGCTCGACCGCTATGCGGACGCCTTCCTGGAGGTCCTGAAGGCGCACGCGGCCTGAGCCGCGCCTCAGCGACCGAGATAGGCTTCGAGATCCCGCAGGTGATGATGCCAGCCGGCGGCATGCTGTTCGATCAGCCGCTGCCTCCTGTCGGCCGGAACCACCGACCATCCGCGATGCTCCAGGCGAAGAAGGGTTTTCGTCTCGGCGACCGGATCGAGAACCATGGACACCTGGGTGGGCTGGGGCCAGTCCTCATCGGCCCAGGACAATTCGAGGAACTCCGGCGGCTCGAACCGGCTCACGGTGCCGGTGGTGACCACCCGTCGGCCGGTTTCGTCGGTCCATTCCTCGCGAAAGGCCCCGCCGGCCTTCGCATCCAGATTCACATGGTCGCCCCACCAGGCCGCGATCGCGTCCGGCGCGGTCAGCGCCGCCCAGACTTTCTGCGGCGCCTGCCTGATATCGTATTCGATGACGATCCGATCCGCGGTTGTTCCGACTTTCATGGTCGAACCTCCTCAAGCGGCTTGTCTGTCTCCAACGGCCGGAACATCCACCCACACGCCGGAATGCGCGCTTCGCGCAATTGCATCCACGACCCGCTCGATGCGAAGGCCCTCCTCGAACGCGATCAGATGCGCGGCCTCTCCGGCGATGCGGCGCATCAGTTCCCGGCACTCCACGATCTTCAGGTCGTTGAAACCGAGCCCATGCCCCGGCGCGGGAACGAATTTATCATAAGGCGGGTGATGCGGGGAGGTCAGGATGGTGCGAAAGCCCTGCGTCTCCTTGGCTCCGTCGACCGTATAAAGCTGCACTTCGTTCATGCGCTCCTGATCGTACACGATGGTGCCCTTCGAGCCGAAGATCTGGATGAAAATTCGCCCCTTGCGGCCCCAGGCGGAGCGGTTGAGCGCGATCACCCCGGAGGCGCCATTGTCGAGCTCGATCAGGGTGGTGGCGATGTCGTAGGTCTCCACCGCCCGGCGCCCCCCATCCTTCAGCGGGCGATCGGCGTAGGGCTTGGCCATATGCCCGCAGACGCGGCGCACGCCGCCGAAGAGGATCCAGATCAGGCTGAGCGCATGGACGCCGAAATCGTCGAGCGCACCGTGGCCTGAACTCGCCTCGCTCTTCCAATAGAAGAGCTGCTCCGGATCGGCCATGAAGTCCTCGTCCATCTCGATGCGCACGTGGTTGACATCGCCAACCCGGCCCTCCCCGAGGAGACGGGCGATCAGGCGGACCATGGGGTTCTGGATGTAGTTGTAGCCGAGGGCTGCGACCTTGCCGGACGCGCGGGCGGCTGCCAGCATCCTGTCCGCGTCGGGCAGGCGCGTGGCCATCGGCTTCTCGCACCAGACATGCTTGCCTGCCTCCAGGGCGGCGATGGCCATCTCGGGATGAAAGGCATTCGGCGTCGTGATCGACACCACGTCGACCGCGGGATCGGCGATGAGTGATCGCCAATCGCCCGTCGCGCGCGCGAACCCCAACTCACGCGCCTTCCGTTCGGCGAGCTCCGGCGTGGTCTCCGCCAGGACTGCGAGGCGCGGACGCTCGACATCGCCGAAGACGGCCGCAACGGCATTCCAGGCGAGTGCGTGACACTTGCCCATGTAGCCCGTGCCGATGAGACCGATCCCGAGTGCCATCATCCGTCCTGCTCCTAGATTTCACGAACAAAACTTGATCCGCATCCAGTGAACCTGGCCGGAAACTTACGCCCTTCGTCATCACCGGCCTTGTGCCGGTGATCTCGATTGCATGAAGCACACCGCTCTTCAGCACCGGAATGGCCGGGACAAGCCCGGCCATGACATCCGAGGCTTGTGCACTCAAGACAAGGCAGCCCTCGCTGTCAGACCATGCCGCCCAGTTCTTCCGACACCGCCTGCAGCTCCTTGCCGCCGGCCATGAGGTTCTGCAGCTCGTCGATCTGGATCTCGGACTTCCTGTACGTTCCCAGCGTCTTGCCGCGGTTGAGCACGGTAAAGCGGTCGCCGACCGCATAGGCGTGGCGCACGTTGTGTGTGATGAAGATCACGCCGAGGCCCTTCTGGCGCACCTGATGGATATATTTCAGCACCATGGATGTCTGCGCCACGCCGAGCGCCGAGGTCGGCTCGTCGAGGATCAGCACCTTGGCGCCGAAATAGACTGCCCGCGCGATCGCCACGCATTGGCGCTCGCCGCCCGACAGGGTGCCGACCGCCTGATGGGGATCGCGCACGTCGATGCCGATCTTGTGCATCTCTTCCCGCGTGACCTCGTCGCAATGGTCGAAATCCACGTTGCGGAACGGCCAGATGCCCTTTACCGGCTCGCGGCCCATGAAGAAGTTGCGCGTGACCGACATGAGCGGGATCATCGCAAGATCCTGATAGACCGTCGCGATGCCTGCATCGAGGGCATCGCGCGGGCTGGTGAAGGCGACCGGCTGGCCTTCGACGAAGAACTCGCCCGACGTCGGCCTGTGCACGCCCGCGAGGGTCTTGATCAGCGTCGACTTGCCGGCTCCGTTGTCGCCCAGCAGGCACATGACCTCGCCGCGCTGGACCGTGAGCGACACGCCCGACAACGCGATCACCGAGCCGAAATGCTTGACGAGGCTGCGGATGTCGATGAGGGGAGCTTCCTTGTCCATCAGCGTTCTCCCGTCACTTTGCGCCGGATGAAGTTGTTGAACAGCACGGCGAGCAGCAGCATGGCTCCCAGGAAGACCTGGAACCAGTCGGAGTCGAACCGCGTATAGGTGAGGCCGATGGACACCATGCCGAAGATGATGGCGCCGAAGAAGGCTCCGACGGCCGAGCCGTAGCCGCCGGTGAGCAAGCATCCGCCGATGACCGCCGCGATGATGGCCTCGAACTCCTTCTGGAAGCCGCGCCGCGCATCGGTCGAGCCCGCGTCGAGCACGGTGAGAATGGCAACCAGCGCGGCCGCGCAGGCGGTGAGCATGAACAGGCCCGTCTTCACCCGGTCCACGGGCACGCCGGAATTGCGCGCCGCGTTCGCATCGCCGCCGGCCGCGAAGATCCAGTTGCCGGCCCGCGTGCGCAGCAGAAGCCAGGTGGCCGTCAAGGCGAAAAGAACGAACCAGACGATGGAGATCGGCACACCCGTGACGGTCGGCGTCCCGTTCGGAAACTTGGCGATGACATCGTGCGCCGCGAGCCAGGAGAACACCCCTTCGAAGGCGACGCCCGAGAAGAGTTCGCGGACGAGCCCCTCCCCCGCCTGATCGCCGATGCCGCGCATCTGGGTCGACCCACCGGTCGCCCACTTCAATCCGACGAGCGAGAGACCGCGCAGGATGAACAGGAAGGCGAGGGTGACGATGAAGGAGGGCAGCCTCGTGCGGATCACCATCTGGCCATTCAGGCCGCCGAGCACCGCCGCCGCCACGAGGGTGGCCGCGATGGCGAGCAGGAGCGGCCAGCCGCTGATGGTGATGAAGGCGCCGAAGACGAGGCCGGTGAAGGCCACCATGGAGCCGATGGAGAGATCGAACTCGCCGCCGATCATCAGGAGGGCCGCCGCGATAGCCAGGATTCCGAGCTGCGCGGCCGGCGAGAGAATGTTCATGATGCCTGCGAGCGTGAACATCGAGGCATCGGCCGTGGAGAGAAAGAAGATCGTGACCAGGACGAGACCGGCCAGGGCGCCGAGTTCGGGCCGCCGCATGATCCTGGTCAGGAGTGAGACCTCCCGCAGACGCTCGTCCTGTATCTTCTTGACGGCCGTCGCCGGTGCGAGATCAGCGGTCGGCTGAGTGGTGTCGACCATGAGCGTCTCCCCAATGAATCCGTGAAACAGAGGAGCCCGCAACCAGCATGGCCGCGGGCTCCAACGAGCTGTTTTAGCGAATGCCCTTGGCGGACAAATCGATCACCTGGCTGGCCTTTTCCTTGGTGATCAGGTTCGGACCGGACGGCACGTTGCCGCCGGGCATGAGGCCGTACTTGGCATAGTTGGCCAGGAACACCACGGGCAGGTAGCCCTGAAGGTACTGCTGCTGGTCGATGGCGAAGACCGCTTCGCCGGCCGCCACCGATTTGAGGAACCCGGCCGACATGTCGAACGTGGCGACCCGGATGGCGCCGGTCTTGCCGGCTTCCTTGACGGCCGCGACCGAAGGCTCGCCCGCGGTGCCGGCTCCGAGCGCCAGGACCGTGTCGACCGAGGCGTCCGCCGAGATGGCAGCCTTCACCTTGGCGCGCACGTCCGCCGGATCGTTCGTAACGGGCAGGACCGTCACCTTGCCGCCGAAGCCTTCCGTGAAGCCCTTGCAGCGCAGGTCGAGCGACACGTTGCCGACCTCCTGGTTCACGCACAGGCCGACTTTGCCGCCCATCTCTTTGAGCTTGGCACCGGCGATGCGTCCGGCCTCGACTTCGTCCTGCCCCACGTGGAGCTGCGCGCCGAGCTTTTTCGACACGTCGGAGCCCGAATTCATGGAAATCACCGGGATGCCGGCCGCGACCGCCTTCTGGATCGACGGGCCGAGCGCCGAGGCATCGGGGATCGACACGATGAGGCCGGCGGGCTTCTGGTTGACGGCCGCGTCGATGAGCTGGGCCATCGCGACCATATCGAAGGTCTCGGGCGCCCGGTAATCGACTTGGACCTTCATGTCCTGGCCGCCCGCCGCCACGCCATTCTTGACCACGGACCAGAATGGATCGTTGGCCTGACCGTGGCTGACGACGATGATGCGGGCGTTCTGCTGCGCTGCGGCCGGGGTGGCGGCGGCAAGAGCCAGAGCTGCCGCGGCAGCCAGACCGGTGATGATGGATCTCATGTTCTTCCTCCCAGATGGTTCTCATGCGGGTGCCACAACGCCTGTGCGCTGCGGCCGCCGCCGCGGCCTTGCCGCTTGCCTCGACGGGCAGAGAGAAAACAAATGAGCCGAAGGGCGAATCACCGTCCGTACAGCGTTCCCTCTGCCGATCCGATCGTCCGCCGAAACGGAACGTCAGAACCTTTTTGTTTCTATATTGGAATTTTTATTCCATTTTTGTAGGATCGGTGTCAAGGCCGATCTGGCGTCAAGAGGCCTGCGATGGAAACCGAGGACAGCATGGGCAGCGCGGAAGCGGCGGTGGCGGAAACGCCGGACGACTATGATGGCCTTCGCGTGCTCCTGCTCAGCCGCCGCGAGGCGATGCCGAAGCGCCTGAAGCAGATTGCCGCCTTCGCCCTCGAACACCCCGAGGACATGGCCTTCGGAACCGTTGCGGGCATCGCCGAGCATGCCGGCGTGCAGCCCTCAACCCTGGTGCGGTTCGCCAAGAGCATCGGCTACGACGGCTTCTCCCATCTGCAGCAGATCTTCCGGGACCGTCTCCGGGAGCGGTTTCCGGATTATCGCGAGCGGCTCCGCAGCCTGCGCGATGCCGATGGGCATCATGTTCATGCGATGTCCCTGCTCGACGGCTTCACCAGTGCGGCCGCCGTCTCCCTGGACCGGATGCGGGCCTCCGTGCGCCCCGAGGAGCTGGCCCGGGCCATCGAGACCTTGGCCAAGGCCGATACCGTCTACCTGCTCGGCGCCCGGCGGGTGTTCCCGGTCATCGCCTATTGTGCCTATGCCTTCGGAAAGCTCGGCATCCGGGCCATCCTCATCGACCATGTCGGACAGCTCGGCCCCGAGCAGCTCGCCATTGCGACCAAGCGCGACGCTGTTCTGGCGATCAGCTTCACACCCTACGCGCCGGTCACGGCCGATCTCGCGGCGGCAGCCGCGCAGCGCGACGTGCCGGTGGTCGCGATCACAGATTCGGCCTTCAGCCCGCTGGTGACGAATGCCGATGTCTGGCTCGAGGTCGCGGAAGCGGATTTCGGCGCCTTCCGGTCGCTCTCCGCCTCCTTCGCCCTGGCCATGGCGCTTGCCGTCGGCACGGCGGAGAAGCGGGCGGAGAGCTGACAGGGCCGCGTCCTCGCGCGGATATGAAAAGGGGCGCCGCGGCGCCCCTTTGTTTACAACCGTACGGGTTTTCCGGATTGCGCCGATTCTGTCGCGGCATCGGCCAGGCGCTGGGCCATGAGCCCGTCCCGGCCGGTGGGGTCGCACGGCTTGCCGTCGCGGATCGCGTTCAGGAACGTAGCGAGTTCGTCGCGATAGGCCTCGGCATAGCGCTCCAGGAAGAAATCCTGCACCGGATCGGCGGTGATGCCCGAGGCGTTCGCCACCTCGACCGTGGTGCGGTGGACGTTGCCGGCCCGGATCATGCCCTTGGACCCATGGACCTCGATGCGCTGGTCGTACCCGTAGGTGGCGCGGCGGGAATTGGAGATCTGTACGATCCGGCCCTTGGCGGTCTTCAGCATGACGGCGGCGGTGTCGACGTCGCCCGCCTGGCCGATCGCCGGATCGACGAGGGATGAGCCGACCGCATGGACCTCCACCGGCTCATCGCCCAGCAGCAGGAAACGGGCCATGTCGAGATCGTGGATCATCATGTCCCGGAACAGACCGCCGGAGGTTGCGATGTAGCTCACCGGAGGCGGGCCGGGATCGCGGGAGAGGATCGTGACCAGCTCGACCTCGCCAACCTCGCCATCGGCGAGACGACGGCGCAGCGACGCGAAATTCGGATCGAAGCGGCGGTTGAAGCCGATCATGAGCGACGTGCCCGCCTTCTCGACCGTGGCGAGACAAGCCTCGATGCGCGCGCTCGACAGATCGACCGGCTTCTCGCAGAACACTGCCTTGCCGGCGCGTGCGCCGCGCTCGATCAGGTCGGCGTGGGTGGTGGTCGGCGTGCAGACCAGGACGGCGTCCACGTCGGAACGCTCGACGATCGCGTCGAGCGAGGCAACCTCGGCTCCCGTGGCGGCCGCCAAGTCCTGCGCGGCGGGCGCATGCGGGTCGGCCACCGCCACAAGGCGGGCGTCCGGATGGCTTGCGGCGTTGCGACCGTGAATGCGGCCGATGCGGCCAGCGCCCAATACGGCGATTCTGATCATGTTTCCCCCTGATCCTTTGCCGGCTTACGTCGAATTTGGAATTGATACTCCAGTATAAGCTGCTAATAGAATAAACATTCTATAACGGCAAGAGCCGAGCGCGGCTCTTACACGGTTTACAAGACCGGGAGCGGGAGGAACAGCATGAAGCCGGGCCTGGATGTGATCACCATTGGTCGCGCTTCGGTCGATCTCTACGGCCAGCAGGTGGGCGGACGGCTGGAGGACATGGCTTCCTTCTCCAAGGCTGTCGGCGGTTGTCCGGCGAACATCGCCATCGGGGCGGCGCGGCTCGGGTTGAAGTCCGGGCTGATCACCCGGGTCGGCGACGAGGCCATGGGCGGCTTCATCCGCGAACAGATGGAGCGCGAGGGCGTCGCTACAGACGGCATCGTCATCGACAAGGAGCGGCTGACCGCGCTCGTGATCCTGGGTGTACGGGACCAGGATTCGTTTCCTCTGATCTTCTATCGCGATAATTGCGCCGACATGGCGCTCAACGAGGATGACATCGACGAGGGATTCATCGCCTCCGCAACGGCCATCGTCGTGACGGGCACGCACTTCTCACGGGAGGCAACGGCCGCCGCGCAGAAGAAGGCGATCCGAATCGCCAAGGCGAATGGCCGCAAGGTGGTGTTCGACGTGGATTACCGCCCCAACCTCTGGGGCCTCCTCGGCCATGGCGCGGGAGAATCCCGCTATGTGCGCTCCGATGCGGTGACGGAGCACCTGAAGCCGATCCTGGCCGATTGCGACCTCGTGGTCGGCACGGAAGAGGAACTGCATATCGCGGGCGGGTCCGAGGACACGCTGTCCGCCATTCGGGCGATCCGGGCGATCTCGAAGGCCACCATCGTGTGCAAGCGCGGTCCCATGGGCTGCGTGGTGTTTCCGGGGGACATCCCGGACGCGTTCGATGATGGCGTGACGGGG
Organism: Microvirga sp. HBU67558; assembly: GCF_018069605.1. NCBI lineage: Bacteria > Pseudomonadati > Pseudomonadota > Alphaproteobacteria > Hyphomicrobiales > Methylobacteriaceae > Microvirga > Microvirga sp. HBU67558. The sequence goes on from NZ_JAGPUP010000528.1 coordinate 41,995, forward strand.
CCTGGCTTCCCGGTCGAGGTCTACAACGTGCTGGGCGCCGGCGATGCCTTCCTGTCCGGCTTCCTGCGGGGATGGCTGCGGGACGAGCCGCTCGAGACGTGCTGCGCCTATGCCAATGCGAGCGGCGCCTTCGCTGTGTCGCGCCTGCTCTGCTCACCCGAGATCCCCACCTTCCCCGAGTTGCAGCATTTCCTGAAAACCGGCAGCCGCCACAAGGCGCTGCGCTTCGACCAGGATATCAACCACATCCATTGGGCGACGACGCGCCGGCCTCAAAGCGAGACGCTGATGGCGCTCGCCATCGACCACCGCATGCAGCTGGAAGCGATGGCGACTGAGATCGGCGCGCCGGTCGAGCGCATTCCCGACTTCAAGGTTCTCGCCGTCGAGGCGGCTGCACGCGTGGCGGACGGACGCGCCGGCTTCGGCATGCTGATCGACGGGACCTATGGCCGCGAGGCGTTGTTTCGCGCCGCCGATCACCCGTTCTGGATCGGGAGGCCGGTGGAACTGCCCGGCTCGCGCCCCCTCGACTTCGAGGGCGGCGGCTCACTCGGCGCGAAGCTCGTGGAATGGCCGGTGGGGCACACCATCAAGTGCCTGTGCTTCTACCACCCGGACGATCCGACGGAGCTGAAGGAGCGCCAGGAGCGCGATCTGCTGCGGCTCCATGATGCCGCGCGCCGCATCGGGCGCGAACTGCTCGTCGAGATCATCGCGGGCAAGCATGGGCCGCTCAGAACCGACACGGTGGCCGCCATCCTGCAGCGGCTCTACGATCTCGGCATCAGACCCGACTGGTGGAAGCTCGAACCGCAACGGGACGAAGCCGCGTGGCATTCCATCGGGGCGGTCATCACCCGCAACGACCCCTACTGCCGCGGCATCGTGCTGCTTGGCCTTGAGGCGCCCGAGAGCGAGTTGGAAGCCGCTTTCGCGGCCGCCGCCAAGGAGCCGCAGGTGAAGGGCTTTGCGGTCGGCCGCACCATCTTCAACGATGCGGCCCGGCGCTGGCTCAAGGGCGAGATCTCGGATGAAGCGGCCGTCAGCGACATGGCCTCCCGATTCCAGCGCCTCGTCGACGCGTGGCAGCGCGTCTCGGACCAGGTGAATGCCGCCTAATACCAAGGATGAAGCCCGCGGAAGGCTCTGTCCTCTTCCCATGACCGCGAAAACCTGAACACCTTGCGACGCCATTCGAGAGGTACACGCATGAGCACGATCCGCCTGACCATGGCGCAAGCCGTTGCCCGCTTCCTGACGGCCCAGAAGACGGAGATCGACGGACGGATCCTGCCGCTCTTCGGCGGCGTCTGGGCCATCTTCGGACACGGCAACGTGGCGGGCATGGGCGAGGCCCTGCACGGGGTGCGCGACCAGCTTCCGACCTATCGGGCCCATAACGAGCAGGGCATGGCGCACGCGGCCATCGCCTTCGCCAAGGCCTCGCGGCGGCGGCGCATGATGGCCTGCACCACGTCCATCGGCCCCGGTGCCACCAACATGGTGACGGCTGCGGCCGTCGCCCATGTGAACCGCCTGCCCGTACTGCTCCTCCCGGGCGATGTCTTCGCCAACCGCAGACCGGATCCGGTGCTGCAGCAGATCGAGAGCTTTGCCGACGGCACAATCTCGGCGAACGACTGCTTCCGGCCAGTCTCCCGCTATTTCGACCGCATCACCCGTCCCGAGCAGATCATCCCCGCGCTGCAGCGCGCCATGACGGTGCTCACGGATCCGGCCGAATGCGGCCCGGCGACGCTCGCCCTCTGCCAGGATACGCAGGCCGAAGCCTACGACTACCCGGAAAGCTTCTTTGCGGAGAAGATCTGGACGCAGCGCCGCATCCGTCCGGACGAGACCGAGCTCGCCCAGGCGGCCGATTTCATCCGCAAGGCCAAGAAACCCTTTATCGTGGCGGGCGGCGGCGTCCTCTACTCGGGCGCCGAGAGCGCCCTGGCGGATTTCGCGCAGAAGCACGGCCTTCCGGTGGGTGAGACGCAAGCCGGCAAGTCGAGCCTGCCCCACGACCACCCGGCCAATCTCGGCGCGATCGGCGTGACCGGGACGGGCGCCGCCAATGCATTCGCCGAAGACGCCGACGTGGTGATCGCCGTAGGTACGCGCCTGCAGGACTTCACCACGGGCTCCTGGTCCCTGTTCAAGAACCCGAAGCGGCGCATCGTGGGCCTCAACGTGCAGGCCTTCGACGCGACCAAGCACAGTGCGGCTCCGCTCGTGGCCGACGCGCGCGTGGGCCTTGAGGAATTGAGCCACGCGCTCGGCGCCTGGACGGCGCCGGAAGAGCAGACGGCCAAAGCCCACGACGAAAAGGCCCGTTGGTTCGATGCTGCAGCCCGGTACACGAACCCAACCAACGCGGAGCTTCCGTCGGACGCGCAAGTGATCGGCGCGGTTCAGCGCGCCTCGTCGCCGACCGACGTGGTGGTCTGTGCAGCCGGCGGCCTGCCGGGCGAGTTGCACAAACACTGGAAGGCGAGCGCGGCGCTGGGCTACCATATGGAATACGGCTATTCCTGCATGGGCTACGAGATCGCAGGCGGGCTCGGCGTGAAGATGGCTGATCCATCCCGCGAGGTGATCGTGATGGTGGGCGACGGCTCATACCTCATGATGAATTCGGAGCTCGCCACCTCAGTGATGCTGGGGCACAAGCTCATCGTCGTACTGCTCGACAACCGCGGCTACGGCTGCATCAACCGCCTGCAGCGCGCTACGGGCGGGGAGAGCTTCAACAACCTGCTGCAGCACACCAATCACGTGACCCTTCCCGAGATCGACTTTGCCGCCCATGCGGCCGGGCTCGGCGCGCAATCCATCAAGGTGAAGGGCATCGGCGAGCTGGAGGATGCGCTCAAGAAGGCGCGCGGCGCGGACCGCAGCACGGTCATCGTCATCGACACCGATCCGCTCGCTTCGACCGAAGCCGGCGGCCATTGGTGGGATGTAGCGGTACCGGAAGTGTCGGTGCGCGAGCAGGTGAACAAAGCCCGCAGGGATTACGAAACGGCTCTCGCCACTCAGCGCGTGGGCGATTGACCAGGACAGAGGAAGACGAACATGACGATCCGCATCGGGGCCAATCCCATCGGCTGGTCCAATGACGACATGCCGGAACTCGGCGGCGAGACGCCCTTGGAGGTGTGCCTGGCAGAAGCCAGGGAGGCCGGGTTCGAGGGCATGGAGCTCGGCAACAAGTTCCCGCGCGAGCCGAAAGCCCTCAAGAAGGCGCTGGCGCCCTTCGGCCTCGCGTGCGTTTCGGGCTGGTATTCGGCCGAGCTGCTGAAGCGTGATGCCGAGGCGGAGATGAAGGCGCTGCGCCCGCATCTCGATCTTCTCAAGGGCATGGGCTCGGACGTGCTCGTCTTCGCCGAGACCTCCAATGCCATCCATGGCGACCGCTCCAAGCCTCTGTCGCAGCGTCCGGTCATGCAGGACGGCGACTGGGCCGAGTTCGGGCGCCGCATCACGGAGGTCGCCGAGCGGACCCTGCAGGAAGGCGTGCGCGTCGTCTATCACCACCACATGGGCACCATCGTGGAATCGGAGGCCGACATCGACGCCTTCATGCGCTCCACCGGCGAGGCCGTGCATCTCCTGCTGGATACGGGCCACGCCACCTGGGGCGGCGCGGATCCGGCCGCGCTCGCCCGTCGCTATCGCGGCCGCATCAGCCATGTGCACACGAAGGACGTCCGCAGGGACGTGATGGAGAAGTCGCGGGCGCAGGGCTGGAGCTTCCTCGATTCCGTCATCGAAGGCGTCTACACGGTGCCGGGCGACGGCATGGTGGATTTCGTCTCGGTGTTCAAGGAACTGCCCGGCTACAGCGGCTGGGTGGTGATCGAGGCGGAGCAGGATCCGAAGAAGGCGCATCCGCTGACCTATGCCAAGATGGGCTATGCCAATCTGACGCGATTCCTCAGGGAAGCCGGCCTGCGATAAGGGAGAATGCAATGGCGAATCTTCTCGTCAAACCGTCGAAGCCCGATCACCAGGGGCGCATCCACGCCATCACGCCGGACTCCGCCGGGTGGACCTATGTGGGATTCGAGGTCTACCAGCTGAAGGCCGGGCAGAGCCTCCATCAGGCGACAGGGGATCGGGAGGCCTGTGTCGTGCTCCTGTCGGGCAAGGCCCGCGTGGCGGCCTCGGGGCAGGATTTCGGCGTGATCGGCGGACGCTCGTCGCCGTTCGATCCGGATCCGTGGTCGCTCTACGCGCCTGCCCGCTCCGAGTGGTCACTTGAGACGCAGACCGATTGTGAGATCGCTGTCTGCACGGCGCCCGCCGAGGGAAAGCTCCCCCCTCGTGTGATCCGTCCCGATCAGGTTGGCCAAGAGACGCGCGGCCAGGGCACGAATACGCGCCACGTGCGCAACATCCTGCCGGAGACCGAAGCCGCAGAGAGCCTGCTCGTGGTGGAAGTCATCACGCCTTCGGGCCATTGGTCGAGCTACCCGCCGCACAAGCACGACCGAGACATGCTGCCGACTGAGTCGCTGCTGGAAGAGACCTATTACCATCGTCTCAACCCGCCGACCGGCTTTGCGCTTCAGCGGGTCTACACCGACGACCGCTCCCTCGACGAGACGCTGGCCGCCAGCAACGGCGACGTGGTGCTGGTGCCAAGGGGTTATCACCCGGTAGGCGCGCCGCACGGCTATGAGCTCTATTATCTGAACGTGATGGCGGGCCCGAAGCGGATCTGGAAGTTCCATAACGATCCCGATCACGAGTGGATGCTGGCGAAAGCTTGATCCTGGCGGATCCTTCGGGCATGAGGCGATCCGATTCCCCTTGAGAGGTCTCATGTCCTGGTCAGATCTCGCCTCACGCGCCTTCAAGACCGTGATCGCGCTCGTCAGCGCGATCGTGATGGATTACGCATTTCTGAATGGGCGCATGACGCGCCAAGCCGTGACGGGAATCGAGCGCATGGCGGCTGATGCGCCGGTGCTCATCGACCGGCTCGTCACCAGTGCTCTCGGCATCAAATGGGATCGCTGACCGTACTAATGCTTTCGTGATCGCGTCACGGCGATCAGGCCCGGAACGGAACGGCCGCGGTGCCGTTCTTTCCATGGCTTCACCTCTCGTCGCGATCCCATGGCAAACCTTCTGCGTATCCTCCTGGCGATCCTGCTTCCCCCGGTCGGCGTGTTCTTCACCGTCGGCTTGGGCGGCCAGTTCTGGCTCAACATTCTCCTGACGATCCTTGGCTATATTCCGGGCATCGTCCATGCGGTCTGGATCATCGCACGTCGCCCGCATTGAGCGGTGCTGCGTTGTCCGGAGTGATCTGCCGGAATCCCTCCCGAAGCGCTTGATCCGACCTAGCGCGGCCATTCAGCACTCCCTCGTGCTCCAGCGCACATGATGCGTCGGCAAGCCTGAACGGAGCGGGCACGAGGCCGTTTTCCAAGCGTGGATACGGCATGTGCAGCCGGAAGATTGAAAGACGATCGATGACCGTTCTCGACCCCATCTCCGGAAAGCAGGTCATGATCGACCTGTCGGAAAAGCCACGCAGCTCGCGCGGGGTCGTCGGCTCCAGCGAGAAGTCTTCATGCGCCTGCGGGAACCCATCGGTTGCCTGCAAACCGGAGCCGGACGCTGAGAATGTCACCCGGTCGCGGGAGAGACCTCGACACTGATCCCCTGCAGAAGGAATGGTGCACCCGACACGTCGGCCGTATGACCTTTGCCATCGCAGGGCGAGGTACGGGCATTGCCCTATGTCCAAATGCGATCTTGCCGTTCTCCCTGTGAGATCGCGGCCGCGGCTGAGGAGCTAAAGCACCTTGAATGCCACCGGAATCGGTTGGTGGCGAGAGCAATGCGATGCACGTTCAGCGCTCCGGAGTCCCGGCCCAAGCAGCAGTTCGAGAAGAGCTGTCATCCCCGCAGGATCGACTTAGCGCCAGCTCGAGGAAGGCACTCTGTTCGAGCCGAGTGGGCATGAGGACGATGACGTCGGCAGCCGAACAGGTTCTCGAGACGAGGCCGCGCTATGCGGCAGGGGTGCACGAATTTTCAAAGATTGCTGATGGCCATGATGTCAGCCGTTCGGCCGGCACCAATGCCGTGCTCCCTGCCAGGATGGGTTCGTGCATTGTGAGTGAGGCAGGCAAGCCCCTCAACAACACTCACCAATTCGTTCTGTCTTCGAAATGGAGATGAGCTTCCCACCGCTGAGCGGTGGCAGGATATTGCCGCATATTTGTCAGTATGTTGGCAGCAAAAGCCATAATCACGATCTTGTTATGCAGGACATAAACAGGACACATTCTCAGATAATGTCTCCCCCGCGGATCATAAACAAGCATCAGCAACGAGTTTAGTAAATTAATACTATTCCATCCGCTTGAACAATCCTGAATGACAAGGGGAAATTCAGAGATGACGATTTATTACGTGTCGACGACTGGGTCGAACAGCGGGGCCGGCACGGCCGCGCAGCCGTT
>NZ_JAGPUP010000529.1:0-51481 GCF_018069605.1 Microvirga sp. HBU67558
ACGACTCGGTTTTCACCAAGCTCGGATCGACGGGAACCCTGGCGGCCAGCAAGTTCGTGATCGGCGAGAAGGCTTTGGATACCACGGACCGCATCATCTACAACAGCAAGACGGGCGATCTGTCGTACGACGCCGACGGCTCCGGCACCGGCGCGGCGATCAAGTTCGCCAAGGTGGACGCTGCCCTGAAGATGACGGCCGCTGACTTCGTCGTCATCTAACTGTCGCTATGATTCCCAGTAGCCCCGGCCATCCGGGGCTACTATCCCGCTAGCCAAGCCGGGCAAGTCGCAGCATCTGGCGCTCGTGGGCCGTGCGCTTGGTTCCTCGACGGAAATGCATGCTGATCTCGGATCAACGTCTCACGTGATTGTTCAACCCTGCAAGAGTAGAGCACGACCCCGGGTCATTTTGCGGGACTTCTCGCTGCCCGAACGGCTTCACTCGGGTTGCGACTGAATTGTTCGCACGCATCTGCTCCATCCAACGCCCATTCTGATATCTGTTTGTGGTGCTGGACGGGTCCCTCAAGGGCGTAAGAACCTGAGCCGATGAACGCTTTCGAACCCGCAGGACACCAACATCCGCAGGGCCTGCATTCCTCCCGGAAACACGCAAACGTCTGCGGAGTTCCGTCCGATCTTCCGCCCACTTGCTCCATGACGACAGGCAGCCAGAAAATGGCTACTCAGCTAGCTTGGCTTTTCCTGCTGGGTCTGTGCATAAGCCAAATGTTTGCTCAGGATATCGACAATCCTGATCACATCAGCTCGTGGGAGGGCAAATGCGAGCGGTCCATAGGACGGGTGGTCAAATGCAAGAAGTGAGCCGTCGATTTGCGCAACCTGGATGTACCAGGGTGGGTCAATAACAGTTTCGACCGTTTTTCCATCGAGCGGCCGCTTCTGCTCGTCTTCGACCATGAGGGCCCTGGCTTGTCCCAGCAGCTTGATGATCTGGGTAAGTTGATCAAGGTTCAGAGCGATAGGTTCTGATTGCTCCGAGCTGGGGCCGATTTCGATCGTCACCGATTGTCGATCATCGGCAACGCGAATGCCGACGCGCGCCTCGGCCATGCTATTGACCCCCTCTTGAGGGCAGAGGGCTAGATGCAGAAGCTCCAGCCAAGGTGGTGCACACGAACAGGTGCATAATATCCCCTTCAGCGCCGACACCTACCGCAAGTTGGCAGTTGGGTGTACATCCAGTGGACCGTCAAACTACGATCTTTGGCAGCTCGTTCGTCGTGCTCGGGGAAGGCAACGCTGATCCCCGGTTGATGCGACGCCGAGCTGGCTTACTTCGCCCTCCGCCTGTTCGATAAGGCGAGTCGAGAAGTGCAGCCATCGCTGGATGTATAACTCCCCGCGGCGCCGAACAGATCCCCAGCCGGCTCTCATCAACTCAACCGGCGCCGCCCATACGGAAATTCTCTGGCGGCGTTCGAAGGGTCGAGTTTACGGCCCCCGTGCCAAGGAGGTTCCCTAGCCACTCGCCGACGTGCTCACGTACACGTGATCCACTTGTCCGGCTTGGCCTGCATCATCGCTTTGACTGCTACGGTCCGTGCGTGAGCATCCGGAGGCCCGCTTGTATCATCCAAAGGTGTAATGATACCGAAAGCAGCTTCGATCGGCAGGAAAATAAGTCAAAGTTAGCCAGCAGTTTCGACAATTTTCTGGAGAGGTTCAAGGTGCCAGGAGCCTGTGTGTTGGTCCAAAGACAATCCGGTGGAATAAATCGGGAGATGCGGCGTCTTATGAGGGCATTTCCGCATCTGTTCATCCAACGCCAAGCCACCCGGGCCTGACGTCCGACAAACTATCGAATGGCGGAAATGCTACGCCAGAGGATCACTCATGTACAATTGGCGCCGACCCATTCTAGCGGTTTATGACTCACACATCATAAAGAACCCAATACCAGAACACGTTGCGCATTTGGACGCATTCCATCGCTTGTCCGTTGAGCAGCGCCGGCAGGTCCAGCTCCGCCGCCTCACCGGATTGCTTCGTCACGCAGCGCGCCACGTTCCGTATTATCAAGAACTTCTGCATAACGCCAAGGTGGTTCGGAACGGCATGGTGGATCTCTCACGGTTCGGACAGATCCCGGAATTGACCCGTAATCTCCTGCGCGACCAATTCGAGCATCTGAAGAGCGACGACCTCGACTTAAGGAGCTGGTACAGGAGAACCACCGGCGGCAGTACGGGCGAGCCCGTCGTGGTCTTGCAGGATCGTTCATACGACGATATCGGCAGAGCCGTGAAGGACCTGCATTATGAATGGGCGGGCCGTGCCTCTGGGGAGCCGCTTGTCGCGCTTTGGGGCTCCGAGCGTGACATTCTCATGGGGTCGGAAGGGTGGCGCAACAAGCTCTCCGGATTCATTCGCAACCAGACTTTGCTCAATTCCTGGAATATGACCAAAGCTGACCTGCAACGCTATGCAGAGACGCTGCAGCGGATCCGGCCTGCGGTCATCGAAGCTTATGCCGAAAGCATCTACGCACTTGCCCGCTACCTCAATGAGACTGGCACGCGGATTGACGGCGTCCGAAGCGTTATCAGCAGTGCTGGCACTCTCTATCCGTTCATACGGCACGAGGTGGAAAATGCGTTCAAGTGTCCGGTGCTGAATCGTTACGGATCGCGCGAGGTCGGAGACATCGCGGCCGAGACGACGTCTGGTTCAGGGCTTGATGTGTTTTCATACGTCAATCTGGTGGAAGTCGTGGATGAAAACGGTCATCCATGCGGGCCCGGTGAGGAGGGCGATGTTTTAGTTACGAGCCTGACGAATTATTCGATGCCGCTCATCAGGTACCGATTGGGGGACCGGGCGATTGTCGGAGCCGCCGCAACCATACCGATTCACTCGGTCGACCAGCTCCAGGCCGTCACCGGACGCATCTTGGATGCTCTCGTCCGAGAGGATGGATCAACGGTGCCCGCGACATTCTTCATGCACTTCCTGAGCGTTGTTCACAACTCCGGGTGGATCCGGAAGACGCAGGTTATTCAGAAAGATTACAACAGGATCATGATCAAGATGATCACGACAGCAGCACCGACGGACCATGCACTCGATGAAATCCGGAATACGCTGCAGCGCGTGATGGGCAAAAACTGCAGAATTGATTTCGATTTCGTCGACGATATTCCGGCATCGCCTTCAGGGAAGTATCGGTACACGATTACCCACCTGCCGCGCTCTGATTCAGGAACTTCGACGGATCCAGTTATCGTCGACGTGAATTGAGACGTCGTGCAGTCCCAGCGGACCGCTAGTCCGCTGCTTCCTTCACACCGAAGATGATTGGTCATTTCTCAGACCAAGAGCTTCTTCCACTAGAGTGGAAACAACTCTTTCCATTCTTGCGGTGCAATTGAGTTCGCTACAGCAGACCAACCTTGCCGAATATGGCTCTAGAGGCACTCCGCTGACGCAGGACGATCGGGGCCAGCTGCGAGGCGTTTGACTCGCCCGTGCTGCCCCCAGCGGTTCCAGAAGTGAGCCAACCCGACCAGGAACCCCGACCCATAGGAGACATGCAGGATCGCGAATGCGGCCATGAGCGAAGGCAGCATGGCAAGGCCTGCGTTCCGTCCCGCCCAGACGGAGGCGATGATGTTAGCTGCCGCGTAGCAGCCGGCTACCAGAACGAGCATCCAAAGGCCAGTGCTTGTGAACGGCGCAAGTGCCGCCGCGAGCAGCAGCGTCAAGACGAAGAGTGGAGGGATGAACTGCCGCGCCCGCATCTGGCTTGGATGCTTTTGCATGACACGCACCTTCCAATACCCATATTGGTAGTATTGGCGCCACAAGGAGCGCGGTGTGCTGCGGTTGTAATAGCTCGACTTGACGTGCGGGCTCATCAAAACCGATCCACCATGCTCCCGCAACCGATAATTGAATTCATCGTCCTGGTTTCGAACTTGCTCCTCATCGAACAGACCTATCTCCTCGAAGACACGGCGTGGCCAAGCCCCGAGATAGACCGTGTCCACCCATTGCTCCTGCGGGGCGAGACGCCAACGCCCATGTCCGACGCCGAAGGAAGTGCCGGTGGCCAGCGACACTGCTTCGCCAAAACGGCCCTGGCAAATCGGCTCCGTGCCACCTCCGACGTTGTCGGCGCCTGACGTCTGCAGGGCGGCTACACACTGCGACACATAGTCAGAAGCGATGAACGTGTGGCCATCGATTCGCAGGATCACATCTCCCGTCGACCGGGCGATCGCAAGGTTGAGGGCCGAAGGGGCGATCCGAAGCGGATTATCCAGCACCGCGATGCGGGTCTCAGGGTGATCAGCCGCCAGCTTCGCGATGATGGCACGGGTATCGTCCGTCGACAGCCCATCAGCGATGATGATCTCTATCAGCTCGGACGGGTAATCCTGTGCCAGGATTGCTCGGAGACATTGTCCGATATGCTTCGCCTCGTTGCGAACGGGCATAATTATGCTGACGCTGACGGGCCGAAACGCGCGGCCCATTTCGGCCTTGATGTCGTTCGCCTCCCTCGACTGGGGCATCACGTTATGCATTTCGATCTCCCTGAATTTATCTATCTCTCTTGCCCTGGGACGACGTCGATGAGTGAGCTCATGTCATTTGGAGACTTGGCTCGAAGAGGCCCATTCAGTGGCAAGTCGATTCAGCACGACACGTTGAACGTGCGCATCCACGTCTCGAGAGACATTATTCGAAACAGCCCCAGATAGGACTCCTTGTTCCCTTTATCGATCCTCGACGACGCGTGCCATTGCCTTAAGGCTGCCGAATTGATGTACTTTTCGCTTCGCATCGTCCCTTTGACCATTTCATCGATCCGAGGCTTGAGATCATCGGAGAGCCATATGCGATCGGGTGCTGCGAAACCCAGTTTGCTCTTTCGCATTCGTACCGCCTCCGGCATCAAGCCTTTCATTGCTTTACGAACGGCGAACTTGCTCCAGCCGTTATTCACTTTCAGATGATCCGGAAGCGAGATGCCGTGTTCGACAAGGCGGTGATCCAGAAGCGGGACACGTGCCTCGATTGAGAACGCCATCGACGAGCGGTCCTCAAATCTCAGGAGTTGCGGAAGGGTGTCAACGAGAATATCATCGAGCTGAATCCGCTGCATCAGCGTGCTGGAATCCTTCGTGCCGTCGCTCCTGTGAGAGAAGGCGTTACGCCACCAACGTGTAGCAGGTGAGCTGTGATCTGAAACGGCGCTGCTCCAATCGGTTCGAATGACGTTCTTCATAACCGAGTCGACGTTCAGCAGTTGGCGCAAGCTCTTTGGCAGGTAGCGGTACCCGTTGCGCAAGTCGAGCACGTAACGGTCTCCCTGGCGCATCATGGCATAGAGCTCGCTCGACAATTTCGGGAGGCGGCCAGATCGAAGGAGAGAGGCCATATATGCGTATCGAAATTTCGCATAGCCTCCGAACACCTCATCTCCACCCTGTCCGTCGAGGAGGACTTTGACGCCGGCTTCCTTTGCCGCTCTCATAACACGCCATTGCGCGTAGAAGCTCAGGCTGCCGCACGGCATGTCCTGATGCCACGTCAGTCGTTCGAAGTCTGCCCAGAAGTCCGAAGCGGATGGGAACACGAGCTCTGATCTGGCTCCGACCGAGTCCGCGATGCTTCGAGCGAAGCTCCGCTCGTCAAGCTCCTTATATTCGTAGCAGGATGTAAAGGTGTGGAGTTTGTCTCCGATTGCTCCCGCCGCCTCGGGGTTTTCACGCGAAATCTTTCCAACCAACGCGACCACAGCCGACGAGTCGAGGCCTCCACTGAGGCAACTCCCAATCCGAACATCGCTGATCAGATGCTTTCGGACACTGTCGACAAGGAGTTCCTGCAATCGTCCGATCTGATCCTCATCCGACAGATCGTATCGTGTCTGCGGGTTCAGCTGATAATAGGACCGCGGCATGAACGTATCGGTACCCAAATCGATATCGATGCAGTGTGAACCTGGAAGCGCCTTGATGTCGCGGAACATGGTCCGCTCGCTATAGTCGCAGTTGCCGTGCGTGAGGAAGCCAAGCACGGCCTCGTCGTCGGCAACTGCCTCGACGCCCGGGAATGCGAGAAGCGCCTTGATTTCAGACGCAAAAATGAAATAGCCGTCCTTTAAGGCATAGTAGAAGGGTTTGATCCCAAACCGATCGCGAGCACAAAATAGTCTTCTGCGATTTCCGTCCCAGATCGCGAAGGCGTACATTCCCTCTATCCGCGACAAGCAATCCTGTCCCCAGTGCTCGTATGCCGTCAAAAGGACTTCCGTGTCTGTGCGGCTCCTGAACCGATATCCGCACTGCTCGAGCTCGGCGCGTAGCTCCAGGTGATTGTAGATCTCGCCATTGAAGACGATCCAGGTGCGCCCGTCGCCGGTAGCCATCGGCTGCAATCCGCGGTCCAGAAGATCAAGGATTGCCAGCCTCCTGTGTCCCAAGGCAACTTGAACCGCGTTGTTGAGACCGTACTGTGCGATCTGAGGAACGAAGACCTGGCTCGACGTGTCGCCGTCGAACCATCCCAGCAGGAAGCCTTCTCCATCGGGGCCTCTGTGGGACTGCAGGTCGTTCATCCGCTGTAGAACGCCAGTATCGACGGGCTCTCCGCTGAGGCTAACAACGCCTAAGATGCCGCACATCAGTATAACCTCCAGGATTGGTTCAAATTGGTCAAAGCAGCGGCGGCACCCGCAGGGGCTCCGGATTATCTTCTTTCGGTCGAGACGAACGGCCGATCGCTTAGCTGGTAGGTCGGACGACCGTGCCTCGTGACGCCACGGTAGATCCGCATGAGCTTGTCCGTTATTACACGTTCATCGAGTTCTTGGATTGCCTCGCGACCCTTAACTCTTCCCCCATGGAGTAGAACTTTTTCAAGGGCGGCAGCGATCGTCTCGGGTGCGTGATCCGCAGCGACTTCACACCCTTCGATACCTGCCAACCTTTCGACCACATCGCCGACAATCACGGAAGCGATGCCGAGGTTGCACGCAAGAGCCTCCTTGACAATCGTGGGAGATCCTTCCTGCAGGGACGTCACGATGAGAGCGTCGCAGGCATGCATCATCTTGATGATATCGCCGTGCGGCTTATTCCATCCGAGCACGAGCGTGACTGGCAACCTTCTGTTTAGAGCATCAATCGCCTCGCGTGCCCGGTCGTAGCGCTTCAAGGGGTCCTTCGGATTGCCCACGAAGAGGACGAGCCGCTCATCGGCAGGAAGGCTCAGCTGCCGGCGCGCCTCGTCCTTCGACAATTCAGGCAACGACGCCAGGTCGACTCCTGTCGGAAGCATGTGGAGAGTCATGGACTTCGGGAGGTTTTGCCTCATCTCGTTCGAGACGATGATCACTGCATCCGCAAACCGAGCGGCGAGCCTGCCGAGCCATACGAGCAGTTTTCCACGCCAGGTCATCTGTCCTGTGTCCGAAAGCTGCCCCAGCATGTCGACGCCGTGAAAGGTGATGACAAGGGGCAGCTTCTTCGGCCAAGGGATCAATGCGGCCTGACCGAACTGGGCGTGAATCAGATCGTACTGCTTCCACTTGGATCTGTACTCCCACTGCAATCTACACCAGGCTTTGACATAGTTGAGAGGATTCTTTGCACCGCGAAAGAAGAACACATCAACGTCGGCGCCCGCGCGCCTCAGAAAATCCACCTGCTGCACGAGAAAAGGAACAGCAAAGGGACTCTTTTCCGTCGGCCACTCGGACGTAATCATCAAGACGCGTATTGGTGCCTCCATGCGAAACTCCTGATGTAACTCTTTCAATGATGTCCTCAAGCTGACCAATCCGCCATACGCGGAGTCTCGATTATTCCGCTCGAACCTTCACTCTTCGGCGTGTGATGGGAGGAGATGCCACAACGGGTTTCCTAGCGACCGATCCTTGCCTCGCACAGTGTCCAGAGCTCTCCCACGATGTGTTCCGGCTGGAACTTGCTCTTGATTGCGTCCCGTGCGCGACTTCCGAACAGCTGTCTCAAGGCGGGATCAACTGCCAGCTGATGCACATGCTGAGCCAGCGCGCGCACATCCATCCCGGCTATGAAGCCTGTCTTCCCATTCTCTATCACGTCATCGATGGCGCCAACATTTGTTGACACACACGGCACACCAGCCGCCATGGCCTCCAAGACGACATTCGGCATGCCTTCTCGATCAGACGACAACAGGAAGATATCAGCGGCGCAGATCAGCTCGCGGGCGTCCGGGACCAATCCAGGGAACTGAATAAACTTCTGCAAACCGAGCTGATCCGCGTGCGCCTTGACAGCTGGCAAATCTCCCTGATCGCGGCCTGCGACGACGGCCTTTATGGGAACTTGCTCGACAACTTGATGTACAACGTCGACAAAACGCTTGAAGTTTTTGGCAGGTTCGACTCGACCGACACCGAGAACGAGCACGTCATTGTCGGACAAGCCTAGCTTCTGACGCCAGGCCTCGCGATAGGATCGCAAGTTGTCGTCAGAAAAGACCTGAATGGCATTCGGAACGTAGACAACTTGCTTCGCGGGCGCGCTCCGCTGCGATATTTCGGTTTTTGTCCGCCGCGAGTTGCAGACCGCTGTCGATATTCCTGCCAGGCTCGCCCATGCCCAGATCCGTCTCCAGCGTGATGGCAGGTCGGTGAATCCTGTATTTCGGAACGATCCGACCCGATGAGCAGCGAGTCCGGCCAGAGCCAGTCCATAGACGTTCGTGTAGGAAGACCATGAGAAGAAGTGCTTCGCACCTTGGGCAATGCAAAGCTTTCTGAACTGCCACATCTTCGCGAGCGGGCCACCCGTCAGGAGTACGACCGGGATATTCAGTTTGCGGATCGGCTCCTCCCAGAAACCGAGTTCTCCCGACACGTAGACAACCGGGCTCCAGCGGTTACGGTCACAATACGACAAGAAGGTATAGAGCTGGCGTTCGCTACCGCCATGCTTAAACTGCCCGATAATGATTGCTATCGGTCTTGGAGGAGCTGCGGCGGAGCGCACCTTCTCAACGTCACCGGTGTGCACTCTAGGCATTTCTTCCGCGACCATCGACAATGTTGTAACCCTTTCCCGTGCCATGTTCGGCTTGAATGGTCGTGACGTTCGGCGCATCGTCGGGCAGATGTCAGAAACGCCAGCTGTCGCATTCGATATTCGGTTTGCGGTTCTGATTGCTTGTCCAGATCGCTCTACATCGCAGACGAGCATCATATGTACGGACGGTAATCACTTCCTCCGCTCGTCGGCAAACATCAGCCACAACCCCGGCAGGGTACCATCAAACCAGACTGCATGTAGTCTCTCTTCGGGAGTGCACCTAAAGAGCATGCTGACACCGACGCTCGTGCTTACCGGGCAGCGGCTAGGGCTGTAGACCCGAACGCAGACAAGACGGCCCGCCTTAATGGATCCTGAGACAAGACCCGTGGCCGTGATGAGCGGCCGATCAGGCTCACTCCACTGTTGCAGTCTCCCTCGTGCCGCTGGGCGACCGTGGTGGCCTTTCGAGATGCCGGCGAGCCTTGTGGTGGTGAGTTCTAGTGGCCCGAACCAGCGACTGACGGGCGGCGCGCGTCGAGCCGCCCGTCGTTCCGGCGGACATTATTCTGGAGTAATACCTGAGTTCGTTTCTGTTTTTCGGCCACATCGCTAAAATTTACATGAATCATGAGAGGCGCGAAGATCATGGGGAATTGGCGTAGGCCTATCTTGGGGTTTTACGACACGCATGTCACACGCAACCCTGTTCCGAACCATGTTGCCTTTCTGTCCGATTTTTATACGTGGCCGATCACGCAGCGGCGTTCGACCCAAGCTCAACAGCTCAAGCAATTGTTGATCCATGCTGCTCGCAGCGTACCATACTACGAGGATTTGCTGCGCCAGGCCGGCGTTGTTGACGGTGATCACGTTGACCTGACACGTTTTTCTCAGATTCCGGAATTGACGCGCGATCATCTGCACAACGAGTTTGAGCGTCTGAAGAGTCGGGATTACAGCACACGCCCCTGGTATAAGAACGGCTCGGGCGGAAGTTCTGGAATTCCCGTCGTCGTGCTGCAGGACCGGTTTTATGACGAGATTGGTCGATCGACCCAGGTGATGCTGCAGCGCTGGGCTGGCTGGGATTCGGGCGAACCCTACGTGACGCTTTGGGGTTCAGAGCGTGATGTGTTGCTCGGAACGTCGGGCTGGCGAAACAGGTTGTCCAACTTCATACGCAACAAGACCTTCCTGAATTCATGGTGCATGAGCCAACTGGACCTGGAGCGGTATGCCAAGATCATGCAGCAGGTTCGGCCCGTTATGATCGAAGCCTACGCCGAGAGCGTCTATGAACTGGCTCGCTACATCAATGATCATGGTATCAAAATTACAAGTGTCAGAGGTGTCGTCACCAGCGCCGGTACGCTTTACCCATTCATTCGAAATGAAGTTGAGAAAGCTTTTGGCTGTTCTGTCCTCAACCGGTATGGTTCGCGCGAGGTCGGTACTTTCGCCGGAGAGCGGGTCGCGGGCGAAGGAATGGACGTCTTTACCTACACACATCTGGTCGAGGTGGTGAACGAGCGTGGCGAGCCCTGCAAACCGGGCGAAGAGGGCGACGTGCTTGTCACATGCATGACGAACTATACGATGCCGATCATACGCTATCGCATCGGCGATCGGGCGGTTGTCGGCGCATTGACGGAATACCCCACGCCGTCGGTGGAGAAGCTGCAGACGGTGACGGGGCGCATCATGGATACCTTTGTGCGCGCGGACGGCTCGACGGTTCCTGGAAATTTCTTCATGCACTTCCTCGGAAAGGTTCACAACGACGGTTGGTTGAAGAAAACTCAGGTCATCCAGACCGATTACAACTCCATACTGATCAAGTTGATCACGGAGGCAACTCCACCCGCTTGTGCTCTCGAAGACATCCGCACATCGTTCCAGCGCGTGATGGGAGATGGCTGCAATGTCGAATTCGAGCTCGTAGACTCGATTCCGCCACTGGCATCCGGCAAGTATCGTTATGCCGTGTCTCTCGTGAAGCATCCCAGGATGTGCCACAACTACCCGCTGAGTTCCTTCGTGAACGAAGACAAGATGGCGTCCTGATCCATCCTGCATTCGTTCGTGCCCTGCTCTGCAGGAGCTTGGATGAGAGCAGGGCATGGTCCAGCGAGTTCCAGAATGATCGATCGGGCGGCAAACCATGGGATGCTTCTCAGCCGCGGTCCTTGCTCGGTTTCATGTCCCGAAAGCCAGTGAGGTGAAGAGGGGATCGGGTACGACAATCGGCGACCGGCACCTCTCTTACTACAGGCAGTAGCATATGAACGCTCTGAACCGCCGCATACTCCGCGCCGCCGCATGGCTGTGCGTGCCAATTCTTGCTTACCTGTCGCTCGTCCCAGATGAATTCCAAACCCGTACCAGCGCGCCGGGATACGTCGAGCACTTCGTTGCTTATTGTGGAACCGCTGTCCTGTTCGCGCTCAGTTACCCTGAGAAACGGATGCAGATCGCCGCTTCGCTGGTGACCTATGGGATTGTCTTGGAAATGCTCCAGGGCCTGTCGCCGGGGCGGGAGAGCCGAGTCGTCGATGCATGCGTCAGTGGAGCGGGAGCCATCGTCGGAATTGCCGCCGTTGCTGTCGTGGCAGGGCGATATTGGCAGCTCGCATCGCGATAGCCGTGGAACCTGCAATCGCCGGGTCGGATCACAAAGTGAAGAAGCAGGCTGCCAATGTCGGGACGCCGGGAGGACTGTTGAGTGTTCGTGAGAGTGCGTCCAAGCGGCATGTTCAGCCCGAGCCCGCAGGAACATGAATCCTGCGGACGATCATGGGGCGGCGCAGTTGCCCGTCCGTGAGCGGCCCAAAATGAAGACAACCCGCCGCGCCTGTCTTCTAAACCCGCTTTGTTGAAACATTATATCACGGAGGTGAAATTACCGTATGGCAGCTTGCTAGCGGGGGAGCAGTACCTATAAACGTTATCGCTCCGCTTCTGGTTGATGTGATCGGGATGACCATAGGGCCAGCACGTCAAATCAGGCCCTCCCACGCTGTTACGAAACCTCAAAGGCCATCGATGGCACTGGTTAAGACGACCGATCTTCCGGGCAAAGCCACACTCCGTCAGATTGACGGCGATCCTCCGGTTCCGTCGGACCAACCCGCGTCCCTGAAACGGGTGAACTCAACGCGGCGGGCTCATGAGCGGGTCCGTGCCCGACAGCAGAAGGCCGCCGAGCGTATCGGGGCCGCCACGGAGGAACTGGCCAGCGGTGTGACTGAGTCCTCATCGGCTGCTGAGGAGTTGCGCCGCGCGATGGAGTCGATCGCCTCCGGGGCCGAGGAGGCGGCCGGGGCTTCGCAGCAATCCCTTTCGGCCGTCATAAGCCTCGGCGTATCGTTCGCCGAAGCCAGGCGGCATGCGGAGGCCACCCAATCCAAAACGGCCGGTCTCCAGAGCCTCCTGATTGAGGCGGGGGCTCAGATCGACGCTTCGGTGGCGGCCGTTACGACGAATGCAGCACGGCAGGAAGCGATGGTCGATGTGATCGAACTCCTCGAGGAGCAGGCGATCGCAATCGGCGATATCACGCGGACGGTCGGCGATATTTCCGATCAGACCAACCTTTTGGCACTGAACGCCGCCATTGAGGCCGCCCGGGCAGGGGACAACGGCCGCGGCTTCGCCGTCGTTGCCGATGAAGTCCGCGCGCTGGCCAGCGCGTCCGAAAAAAGCGCCCAAGAAGTCCAGACCCTGGCCGACGGCATCGTCACGGAGATCCGGTCGGTTGCCGGGAGGATCAGGGGCGCGGCGGAAGCGGCAGCCGGTGAAGCGCGCACGGGTCGGGCCGTCGTATCCGGTCTGGACCGAATTCGCGCCGATATGACTCTTTTGTCCGAGGGCAGCCAGTCGATCCTGATCGCCGCCATCGAGGCCGAGACGGCCATTCGCGAGGCGCAGCGCGGGGCGGAGCAGGTGGCAAGCGCCGCCGAGGAGCAGGCTGCCGCCGCCGCCGAGGCTCAGCGTGCCGTGCAGCAGCAGAGCGTCTCTCTCGATCAAAGCCAGCAGACTGCTCAGGAACTGGCGGCCCTGGCCGATGATCTTCAGGCGAACACCGCAGGATCGGCCGCCGCCCAGCAGGTTGCATCTGCTGCCGAGGAACTCTCGGCCGCTATTCAGCAACTGTCCGGGGCCGCAGGCGAGATCATGATCGCAGTCGATCAGATCAGCCGGGGGGCGCAGATGCAGGCCGCCGCGACCCAGCAGACCAATGCTGCGATGGAACAGATCGAGCGGGCCACGGCTGCGTCCCTGGACTCCGCCGGCACGTCCGTCCAGCGCATCGAGGCTCTGGCCGGAGCCATCCAGGAGAACCGTTCGGAGACGCTGCGGATGGCCGAAGGCGTCGAACAGGGTCTGCGGGAAATGCGGGCCGTCATCGAAGTGATCGGCGGTCTCAACGAGGCCAGCCGACGCATCGAGAAGATCGTCGACAGCATCGCTCTCGTCGCGGTCCAGACCAATATGCTGGCCGTGAGCGGCTCCATCGAGGCAGCGCGAACCGGGGAGGCGGGGCGCGGCTTCGCGATCGTCTCTGGGGATATCCGCATTCTGGCCCGCGATGCATCCGAGAACAGCGATCGTATCAAGGAGGTGGTTCGCCAGATCCGGGATCAAATCATCATCGTCCGCCGCGATCTGGAGCAAAGCGCATCAAGTGCAGAGGCGGAGGTTGCCAAGAACGCCCTGATGGCCGAGAGGCTGGGGGCGGTCGAGGCGGATGTCAGATCGATCCGGAATGGCAGTGCGGCCATTCTGTCCGGGGCAGAGACGATCCTCAGCGCCGTTCGTGAGGTCAGGCTCGGGACCCAGCAGGTTGCGGCAGTGGCCGAACAGGCCGGAAACGCATCCGCGCAAGCTGCCACCGCGGCCCGGCAGCAGGCGCGCGGCGCAGAGGATTTGGCCGCCGCCATCGAGGAGATCGCCTCCCTGGCGGATGAGCTCCAGATCGCGGAGACGTGACATCATGGCCGAGAAGGCCCCTTCGCCGGCCAGCCAGGCACTTCTGACGGTGGAGGTGGATGGCGAGCGCTTTGCGTTTCCCGCCTCCGACGTCGCGGAGGTGATACGCCCGCCGGCCGTCTCCCGCGTGCCGCTCGCACCATCGAGCCTCGTCGGGGTTGCGAATCTGCGCGGCCTTGTCCTGCCGGTCGTTTCGCTGCGCAGCCTGATGGGACGTCCGGCAGGTTCCTCCGTGCCAACCCGTGTGGTCGTGGTCGATCGCGGTGCGCCGATCGGGTTCGAGATCGACAAGGTGGCGTCTTGGGGGGCGAGCGGTGTCGAAGGCGCGCCTGATGCCGACAGCTCGACGAGCGCATCGGCGCATCTGATTGACCTCGATGCCCTTCTGTCCCGCAACTTCGGGCATTACCGCGGACGCGTGCATCACGGCCGTGAGCCCACGGTGCCGGGTGCTCGGGAAACGAGCCTAACGGCTCCCGACGAGGTGGCTCTGGTCTGCTTTGCCGTGTCCGGCCAGGACTTTGCGCTGCCGTTGGATTCTGTCCATGAGATCGTGGCCGTCCCCTCGGGCAGTGTCGCGGTTCCGCAAGCCGATTCCGTGATGCTGGGCGTCGTGTCCCGGCGCGGGCATCTGATGCCGCTCGTGTCGCTTCGCGGACTTCTCGGTCTTCCCCTAGGTCGGCACGATGATGCCAGATCCCGTGTCGTGGTCGCGCGGGTCGGCGACGCATTGGTGGGCTTGGTGGCTGACGGCATCAAGGAAGTCCTGCGACTTCCTTCAGGAGACATGGATCCTGTGCCGGCAATCCTGACCCGCGGCGCGGCGGAGGCCAAAATCCAACGCATCTGCCGCCTTGACGGCGGTCGGCGGCTTGTATCGGTCCTCTCGACTGATAACCTCTTTCGCGATCAGGCCTTGGCTGAACTCGTCGCGCCTCAGATGGAGACGAATCCAGAAATGAGCAGCCCTGATGCTTCTCCCAACTGCGACGAGCAGTTCATCGTCTTCCAACTCGGAGACGAGGAATACGGGCTGCCGATCGCGGCGGTCGAGGAGGTGGTCCGCGCTCCCGACACCCTATCTCGTCTGCCAAGGGCGCCGACGTTCATCGAGGGTGTCATGAACCTGCGTGGGCGTGTCGTGCCGGTGATCGACCAGCGGCGACGCTTCGAGATCGAAGGGGCCGGCGAAGGGCGGCGCGAGCGGATCGTCGTCGTCACGATCGACGATTTGCAGGCAGGTTTCATCGTCGACGCGGTATCGGAGGTGCTGAGGATTCCCCAAGACCAGCTTCGCCCGACACCTGAACTCGCAGCGGGCGAAGGCCAGACTGTCCACCGCATTGCCAACATCGAGACGGAGGGGCGCATGATCCTCCTGCTCGATCCGCACGAGCTTCTGGACCGGGCGGAGAAGGACTTGATCGCTTCCTTCAGCAGCGATCATCTCGATCGGGTCGACCCGTGACGCGACTGCTGATCGTCGATGATTCTCCTTTGATGCGGCGCCTTCTCGGCACGGTCTTTACCGCCGAGGGAAGTTTCGAGATCGCTTTCGCCCGTAACGGCGTGGAGGCTCTCGAGCAGCTTGGCGAGTTCAAGCCCGATGTAGTGACGCTCGACGTCCACATGCCGGAGATGGATGGTCTGACCTGTCTCGACCGCATCATGCTGGAGCGCCCATGTCCCGTCGTGATGGTCTCGTCGCTGACCGAGGAAGGAGCAAGCGTCACCCTCGAGGCTCTGGATCTGGGCGCTGTGGACTTCATCACGAAGCCGAAACGGGCCGTTTCGCTGGAGATCGAAACTCTCGCCCCTCTACTGATCGAAAAGGTTCGCGCCGCGTCGCGGGCGCGCCTCCCGGGCAGCCTGAGACTGGCCGAGCGGGTGCGGTTGAGAAGCGGCCTGACCAGAAAGCCCGCCGGCGTCGTCCGGAGAACGGCCCGCACTTTTCAGCCAGCGGTTTCGACAACCAGGAGCGCAGTGCCGTCCGCGTACGGGCTTGTGCTCGTCGGAGCCTCGACCGGTGGACCACCTGCCCTGGACACGGTGCTGTCGGGACTCCCGTCCGACTTTTCCGTGCCAGTGGTGGTCGCCCAGCACATGCCTGGATCCTTCACCGGACCTTTGGCACGGCGGCTCGACAAGCTCTGCGCACTGGACGTGGTCGAGGTCACGCAGATAATGCCGCTCAAGGCCGGCAACGTCTATATCGGGAAGGGCGATGCCGATGTCATCATCGGCCTTCGCCCAAGCGGGCCAGTCGTCATGGCCGCGCCGTCGCTTCCGGAACACCGTTGGCATCCGAGCGTGGACCGCCTGGTCGACAGCGCCATGGAGCATTTCGCATCGGCGCGCCTGATCGGCGTTCTGATGACCGGCATGGGCAGCGACGGCGCGGACGCCATGACGCGGCTCCGGGAACTGGGTGGCCGCACGATCGCAGAAGCGGAGGAGAGCGCGGTCGTGTGGGGGATGCCCGGCGAACTCGTGCGCCGGGGAGGGGCCGAGATCGTCGTTCCCTTGGAGCAGATTGCCGGGCGGATCATCGACACGGCCGGGCGCGCATGAGCAAGTCCTCGCCGAACAGCTCTGCCGCATCCGGGAAGGCGTCGGAGATCTCGCTGAGCTCGGACGAGATCCGTCGCCTGTGCGAGTTCCTCTACCACAGGACCGGAATGACCTTCGGCGAGAGCAAGCGGTATTACATCGAAAGGCGCGTCGCTGACCGGATGTCCGCCGCGGAAATGCGCACGTTCCCGGCCTATTTCTCGTATCTTCAGACCAGCGAGAGCGAGGTCGAGCACCTGATCAACATCTTCACGGTCAACGAGACGTACTTCTACCGCGAGGAGCATCAGCTGCACTGCCTGGGCCGATCGCTCCTGCCCGACATCGTGCGGAACAGAAAGCCGGGCGATCTCGTGCGGATCTGGTCGGTGCCATGCTCGACCGGCGAGGAGCCGTACTCCGTCGCCATTTGGCTTCTCGAGAACTGGCCGATGGTGGATGCCTACCATATCGAGATCGTCGGCTCCGACATCGACACGGAGGCGCTCCTGAAAGCCCAGGAGGGCGTTTACGGGGAGCGCGCCCTGTCGCGTCTGCCGTCTCACGTGATCGATCGGTATTTCGAACCACCTCGCGATGACCAGCGCAGGCTTATCCGGGACCTACGGGAATCGGTCAAGTTCACATCGGTCAATCTGGTGGACGACGCTTCTGTCGCGGCTCAGGGCCGGTTCGACGTGGTGTTCTGTCGCAATGTTCTGATTTATTTCGACGATGGCTCCCGGGAACGCACCGCCAACAATCTCTACGATGCCCTGAATCCGGGCGGCTATCTCTGCCTCGGTCATACGGAGTCGATGAGCCGCATCTCGAAGCGCTTCAGGCTTCGCCGCTTCGAGGATGCGATCGTCTATCAACGGCCGGAGGGATCGTGATGGACGATCTTCTGCAGCACTTCGTCGTCGAGGCGCGCGAACTGACTCAGCAGGCGACCGATGATCTCCTGAATCTGGAGCGCGAACCGTCGGTCGCTGCGCACCTGGACAGCGCCTTTCGCGCGGTCCACACCCTCAAAGGCTCCGTCGGCCTGTTCGATTTTGCACCCATGGGCCTCGCGCTCCACGCCGCCGAGGATCTGCTGGGCGCCCTCAAGGGCGCTCGGGCGAGGATCGAGATCGACGCCGATGTGATCGACCTTCTCCTCGACTGCGTCGGGCAGACCGAGCGCTGGATCGCCGCCATCGAGCAGACCGGGCTGTTGCCTCCGGATGCCGCAGATGAGGGATACCGTCTTGCGCGAGCGCTCCGCTCACAGCTTGATGGTGAGGCCGCGCCGGATGGTCCGGCAATTTCGGATGCGGATGGCGGCTGGATCGAGGACCTTCTGGCAGCCGGTTCCCGCCGGGCCGATCCATTGCAGAACAGCGTCCCCCGCACCGCCATCCGGTACACGCCGCGGGCCGATTGTTTCTTCGCGGGCGATGATCCCCTGGCGCTCCTGCGATCGGTCCCCGATCTCGTCCATGTCCGGGCGACCCACCAGGCGCCCTGGCCTCCCGAGGCCGAGATCGATCCCTTCGCCTGCAATCTCCGTCTCGAGGCCCTGTCCACGGCCGGGTACGAGGCCGTGAAGGCCGTATTCCGCTTCGTTCCCGATCAGGTCGTCATTTTCGATGTGACGGGGCGTGACACGGCCGGCGGCGCTGAAGCCGGACGCGATGGATCCGCAACGCGCGAGGGACGCTCCGCCGTGGCGGGCAGTTCACGGACATTGCGTGTCGATGCGGCCAGGGTCGATCGGCTGGCGGATCTCGTCGGCGAGATGGTCATCGCCAAGAACGAGCTGGCGCACGTCGCCGCCACGAGCGATGGGGCCGGGGCGAGAGAGGATCTCGTGCGGAGCGTCGCCGCGTGCCAGGCGACCATCGACCGGCTCGTCGCCGATATGCACAGAGCCGTCATGGATGTGCGCATGATGCCCATGCGCGAGATCTTTCGGCGCTTCCCGCGTGCCGTTCGCGAGAGCGCCGGCCAGCTTGGGACGCTCGTGGAGTTTTCCATAGAAGGCGAGGACGTCGAGGCCGACAAGTCCGTTACGGAGGGGCTGTCCGAGCCTCTGCTCCATGTCCTGCGCAACGCCGTCGCTCATGGGGGCGAGCCGGAGGCGGTCCGCCTCGGAGCAGGAAAGCCCGCCGAAGTCAGGATTGTCCTCAGGGCCCGCCGGGATGGCGATCGTCTCGTCGTCGAAGTGAGCGACGACGGGCGCGGCATCGACCCCGAGCTGGTGCGTCGTGCCGCTCACGAGCGGGGTGTCGCGCCGGCAGACCGTATCGAAACCATGAGCGACGCCGAAGTCACGGACCTGATCTTCGCTCCGGGGTTCTCCACCGCCTCCGATGTGACGGATCTGTCCGGCCGCGGGGTCGGCATGGACGCCGTCCGCTCGGCGGTCGAGAGGCTCGGCGGGCAGGTGGCCGTGCAGAGCCGTCCCGGGCACGGGACGACGATCCGCTTCTCCTTGCCGCTGAGCGTGGTCATGACCAAGGTGATGACGGTGCACGTCGGGTCCGAGACCTACGGCATTCCCATCGAGGGCGTTCTGGAAACCGCCTATCTGCCCGCCTCGCGCATCATTCCCATCCAGGGGGCGGAGGCTTTCGTCCTGCGCGACCGCACCATACCCCTGGTCAGGCTGACGGATCTTCTTCGGATTCCTCGGGGAAGGGATGGGGAAGGCGGCACGAAAGTTCTCGTCATGTGGGTCGGGGGCGAGAGGGTCGGCATCGCGGTCGACGGATTTGGTGGGCGCTTGGACATTCTGATGCGCCCCATGGCCGGTCTGCTGGCGGGCCTCCCGAGCGTCATCGGCACGACCCTGATGGGAGACGGGAGCGTCCTGATGATCCTCGATATCCCGGAGCTGATCGGATGAGCGTGCGTCTGACGGGCGATACCATCTTGCTGGAAGGAGATTGCCGTGTCGAGGACGCGGAGCCGCTGCTCCGGTGGCTTCAGGAGGATCGCGGCCGCGTCGTGGATCTGACGGATGCCGGGCACCTCCATACGGCGGTGTTCCAGATTCTACTGGCCCTGCGGCCATCCGTCAGGGGAGAAGGAAAGGATACCTTCGTCCGGACCTGGATGGTCCCGATCCTGTCGGCGGCTCAAACGTCTGGGGCCGGGAGCACGGAGGGCTGACCGGTTGTCATTCGTTTCGGATACTCTAAAAGAGCAAATAACCCTTTCCTCTCAAAAATGAGCTGGTCTGTCCGGACAATCCGAACCCGCTGGTGGAGCATCTGAGTGGCTACAACTGTTCTGATCGTCGACGACAGCAAGCTGGCACGCATCGTTGCCGGCAAGGCACTGGCTGTGCTGCAGCCTGACTGGGAGCGCATCGAGGCCGGCAACGCGCAGGACGCCCTCGACATCATCCGTCATCGCAAGATCGATCTTGCGATGATCGACTACAACATGCCGGAGAAGGATGGTCTTGAACTCGCGGCTGAACTGCGCGCCATCCATCCGACCATGCCGATTGCCGTCATCACGGCCAACATCCAGGACGAGGTGATCGCGCGGGCGAGGGAGGTCAATGCCACCTTCGTCAGCAAGCCTCTGACCGAGGACGGGCTCAGAGGATTCATTTCCGGAGCGGCGCTGCGCCTGCGATCGGGTGGCACGCCGTCATGATGAACGATGACATCGCTCTGACGGAACTCGAACACGATGCGTTGACGGAACTCGTCAATATCGGGGTCAGCCGCGCGGCCTCGAGCCTGCGCAAGATGATCGGCGAGGAGGTGCTCCTTTCGGTGCCGTCCATCGAGCTCATGGCACCTCATCACGCCGCCCGGTTGATCGGCGAGCGGGAGACGGATGACCTCGTGGCTATTCAGCAGCGCTTCGAGGGCGCGTTCTCAGGCCGGGCTCTGTTGATCTTTCCCGAAGCCACCAGCCTCGACCTCATCAAGGCGATCATTGGGAACGACGTGCCACCCGACGAAGTCGTCGCCATGGAGCAGGAGGCTCTTGCCGAAACGGGCAACATCATCCTGAACGGCTGCCTCGCCACCATGGCGAATATGCTGAAGCGATCCCTCAGCGTTTCTCTGCCCGAAGTGATCCGCGGCGACGGAACCCGGCTCTTCACCGTTGAGCACAATCAGCCGGACGATGGGCTGGTTCTGTTTCTCTATATCAATTTCTCAATTCGGAATCGTAATATCCGAGGCTATATCGCCATGCTGATGGATCTGCCGTCGCTTGCCGCATTGAAGGAGCTCATCGCAAGCTTCATCGATCGTGTGATCGGAGACGAGGCCTAGGCTATGGCATTCACGATCTCCCTCAAGAGACCCTGCCAAGAATGACCGCCCAGATCCTGTCCCAGCGCGAAGCCAAGCAGGCGATCGACCTGGCCGCGGACGAATTGCGACGCGTGGCCGGACCGGTCTTCGCTGCGTTCGAGAAGTCCGGGCTGCCCATGGTCGCCACGGATCCGCGGGCGTTCGACAATCCGATCGTTTACGTCAACGACGCCTTCTCCAGAGTGACAGGCTACGCGCCCGAGGAGGCGATCGGCAGAAACTGTCGGTTCCTCCAGGCTCCCGACGCGGACCAGAAGGCGGTCGCGCTGATCCGGGAAGCGGTCACCGGCGGCCGGGCGGTCTCAGCCGAACTGCTGAACCGGCGCAAGGATGGTTCTCAGTTTTGGAACCATCTCTTCATCACGCCCGTGTGCGATTCCACCGGCGAGCCTCAGTTCTTCCTCGCGACACAGGTCGACGTCACGGAGGCGCATCAGTCGAGGTCGATGCAGGCTGCCTTCGAGGCGAGCCAAAGAGAGCTGGGTCAGACGAACGAGAGGCTGCGCCAGACCCTGACAGTGGCCGGAAGTGGCGGCTCCTGGGACTGGGACATCCCTCGGGGACGCTTCACGGCAGATGCGCGGTTCGCGGTTCTTCATGATCTCGATCCCGTCGAGGCGGAAAAAGGCCTGCCCGTCGAGGACTTCTTCAAGTCGATCCATCCGGACGACCGTCGACGGGTTCGTCTCGCCGTTGGCGGCATTCTCAATGGGGCGGAGATCTTCTCGAAGGAGTACCGGCTCCTCGGGTCGGACGGTTCGGTGAAATGGGCCCTTGCGAGGGGGCGTTGCCATTTCGATCAGAGCGACCAGCCGGTGCGTTTCACCGGCGTCGTCGTCGACATTACCGAGCAGAAGCACGTCGAACAGCGTCTCCGGATCGCCCAGAGTGCGGGCGGCGTCGGAACGTTCGAGTACGTGGAGGGCTACGCGACCGTCAACGTCTCGGAGGAGTTCTGCCGATTGCTCGGGCTCCATCCGAGCAATGCCCTTCCCATTCGCACCGTGAACTCTCTGGTCGAGCCGGGCGATCGTCCGATCGTCGAACCGAGCTCGGGCGAAACCGCTTCCTATGTCGAGTTTCGGATCAAGCGCGCCGATGACAAGGAGCCCCGGTGGCTGGCTCGGCGCGGCGAGTATGTGCGCGATGCAGATACGGCAGGCCTGCGATTCATCGGCGTCGTCTACGACATCACGGTCGCCAAGCAGTCCGAGGCAAGGCTTCGCGAGCTCAACGAACGTCTCGAGAGCCGCGTGGAAGAGCGCACCCGGGAGCGTGACCGGCTCTGGAGCCTCTCCAGCGATCTGTTCTGCGTGTGCGACTCCGACGGACTGCTCAACGCCGTGAACCCGGCCTGGACGGAGGTACTCGGCTATCGCGAGGACGAGATCGTCGGAACCCGGATCGATACCTGGATCTATGAAGAGGATAAGCCGCTGGGGAACAGCCTGCTCCAGGCGCTGCAGAGCGGGCGAGCCGTCAAGGACTTCGATATTCGCGTCCAGGCGAAGGACGGATCCTGCCGCTGGATCAACTGGACCTTTGCTCCAGCCGGGGATGTGTTCTACAGCGTCGGACGCGATGTCTCTCAGCGCAAGCAGCTCGAGGAGCAGCTTCGACAAAGCCAGAAGATGGAGGCCGTCGGGCAGTTGACCGGCGGCATCGCGCACGACTTCAACAACCTGCTGACGGGCATCGTCGGCTCGCTCGATCTCCTCCAGTCCCGCATGGCGCAGGGACGCCTCGAGAAACTCGACCGATACATCGGCGCCGCGACGACGTCGGCTAATCGCGCTGCGGCGCTCACGCACCGCCTTCTCGCCTTTGCCCGGCGGCAGCCGCTCGATCCGAAGCCTGTCGATGCCAACCGGCTCGTCCTGTCGATGGAGGATCTGCTTCGGCGAACGATGTCGGAATCGATCCAGCTCAACATCGTCACGTCCGAGAGCCTGCCTCTCACGATCTGCGATCCGAACCAGCTCGAAAGCGCGATTCTCAATCTTGCGATCAACGCTCGCGATGCGATGCCGGGGGGAGGATCACTCACGATCGAGACCTCCGTGTCCAATTTGGATCGGTTCTATGCGCTTTCCCAGCAGGATGTCGCTCCTGGGCTTTATGTGACGATCAGCGTGTCCGATTCCGGCACGGGCATGCCCGCCGACGTTCTGGCTCAAGCCTTCGATCCGTTCTTCACGACCAAACCGATCGGCGAGGGGACGGGGCTCGGCCTCTCCATGGTCTACGGCTTCGCCAAGCAATCCGAGGGGCACGTCAGGATTTACAGCGAGGTCGGGAAGGGAACGTCCGTCAAGATCTATCTGCCCCACCATACGGGTGAGCTGGAAGGCGAAGCGCCCGCGTCGGGGCTGAGCGACGCCCATCGGGCGGAAGAGGGCGAGACGGTTCTCGTGGTCGAGGACGAGTCCGTCGTGCGGTCGCTCATCCTCGAGGTGCTGGCCGATCTTGGCTATCACGCCCTGGAGGCGGTGGATGGTCCGTCCGGACTCAAAGTGCTCGAATCGAAACAGCGAGTGGACCTGCTCGTCAGCGACGTGGGCCTGCCGGGCCTGAACGGCCGCCAACTCGCCGATCACGCCCGCCTGGTGCGCCCCAACCTGAAGGTGCTCTTCATCACCGGCTATGCCGAGCAGGCCGCCATCGCGTCCGGCTTTCTGGCGCCCGGCATGGAGATGATCACGAAGCCCTTCGCCATCGAAGACCTGGCGGTTCGAATCCGCAGTATCATCGAAAAGGGGCCGGACAGACGCTAGAGCATCGGACGTGAATAGTGGAATGCACTTTTATGACTGATGCTCATCTTGCCAGATGGCGCATCGTTTGAGCGGCCCCAGCGGGCCGCGCCAGTTACAACCGGATCCGTGTTTCACTGATATCGCCCGGCGTTCGAAATCCGTTCGGGCCTGCGCGCGGGCCCCCGTCACGGCGATATGCGACGAACCCGCGCTTGCTTCTCGGCGGGATCAGTTTCGGCCAGCTTCGTCTCGATCGACGACGCTTCCTTCCTGAGCAGTGGGGCGATTTCGAGTTGCCGCTCCCGGCTCAGGCGACTCGCCGTTGCTGCGATGGAAAGAGCCCCGACCGGTCTGCCGTCGGGGCCATGAATCGGAACCCCGATCGCCCAGGAGTCCGGGAGAAGCATCCCGGGATTGAGGGCATAGCCTCTCTCACGGGTGTCCTGAACGAGATTGCGAAGAACGGAGGGCGAGAAAGGCGGATACTTCTCCGCAAGAACGTCCGCATTGGCGGCCAGCACGTCCTCCACTTCATCATCGGGCAGGGCGGCGAGCAGGGCCAAGCCTCCTGCCCCTACGCCGAGCGGGTGGCGATCTCCCGCATGAAGGGCGTGGACCCTGATCGGAAAAGGACCTTCCTCTCGATGGACGCAGATGGAGTAGACGTCGCGTGGCACGGAAAGAAAGGCGGTGTCGCCGGTTCGCTGGCTCAACCGCACGAGGGACCGGACGGAGATCGAATGAATGCCGAATCGGGCGCTCGCCAGCGTGCCGAGAACGTGGATCTCCGGGCCCAGATAATACCGTCTGGTCTCGTGGTCCTGATCGAGCAGACCGGCCCGCGCGAGGGCGAGAAGCATGCGCCGTACGGTCGGCTTCGACAGGCTGCATTGCTCGACCAGTTCAGACAACCGGGCGCCGGAGGGGCCCGCACGGCCTACGAGCAGCAGCAAGGTCGCAGCCCGGTCGATCGCCTGTGCCCCGTGGGACGACGGGTTGCTGATGCCCTCAACGGCGATCTTGGCGGAAATGCTCTTCTCGTATTCCAATATATGGACCTTCGATGACCACCTTCCCGAGATTCGGCCCGGGCGGCAGTTTTTCATTGACAAGCGATCCTATCAGAGTGCCTCCTAAGGGGCCAATGAAAACGCCCGGCAAGCGGCGTGTCCTGAATCAAGGGAGGTCCGATATATGGACCTTGGCTCTGAGGAAACATGAGGGTCCTGGGGACCCGACCAGGAGGGTTACATGATCTTGTCTCGCCGCCGGCTGCTCACTGTCGGCTCAACCGCTGTCGCGGGTGCAGTCGTTGGGGCGCCGTTCATCGCGCGGGCTCAGCAGGCTGAGTTCTCCTACAAATACGCGAACAACCTGCCGGATTCCCACCCGATGAATGCGCGGGCGCGCGAGATGGCGGCCGCAATCAAGGCCGAGACGAACGGGCGGTTCGATCTGCAGATCTTTCCGAGCAGCCAACTGGGGTCGGACACGGATACGCTCAGCCAGGTGCGCTCGGGCGGCGTGGAATTCTTCACCCTGTCGGGCCTGATCCTGTCGACTCTCGTCCCGGCGGCATCCATCAACGGAATCGGCTTCGCGTTTCCGGATTACGCAACCGTCTGGAAGGCGATGGACGGGGACCTCGGCGCCTATGTGCGCCAGCAGATCACCAAGGCGAACCTGGTGGTCATGGACAAGATCTGGGACAACGGCTTCCGGCAGACGACTTCGTCCACGAAGCCGATCAATACCCCGGACGACCTGAAGGGCTTCAAGATCCGGGTGCCGGTCTCGCCGCTCTGGACGTCCATGTACAAGGCGTTCGACTCGGCCCCGACATCGATCAACTTCAACGAGGTCTATACGGCGCTTCAGACCAAGGTGGTCGACGGCCAGGAGAACCCCCTCGCCATCGTGTCCACGGCGAAGCTCAACGAAGTGCAGAAATACTGCTCGCTGACAAACCACATGTGGGATGGCTTCTGGTTCCTGGCGAACCGGCGCGCCTGGGAGCGGCTGCCGGAGGATGTGCGCGCGATCGTCGCCAAGCACATCAACGCCGCGGGTTTGAAGGAGCGCGAGGACGTGGCCAAGCTGAACGGCAACCTGCAGCAGGAACTCGCGGCAAAAGGCATGGTCTTCAATCAGCCCGATCCGGGCCCCTTCCGGGACAAGCTGCGCAAGGCGGGCTTCTACTCGGAGTGGAAGGGCAAGTATGGCGACGAAGCATGGGCGCTCCTCGAGCGGGCGACCGGGTCCCTGGCCTAGCACGCCTTGGACCGGGATCCCTGCGCCCGCGGGCGCAGGGATCAGGCGATCGTGCGGCCGTGAGGCGCCACGGCGTCCCGGAGAATCGTAGGGAACGTTCGGACATGACATCCTCCGCCCAGGCACTTCCCGCCTCAGAACCGCTCATCGTCGCCGAGAGCGACGAGGTTCGCGCCGGATCGCGCTTCCTGAGGCCCGTCGAGATCATCGCGTCCGGCCTGCTCGTCGCCATCGTGGTGCTGCTGCTGGCCGGCGTGACCTCGCGCTACGTGTTTTCGCTGTCGGTCGTCTGGATCGACGAAGTTGCGTCCATCTGCTTCCTGTGGCTCGCCATGCTCGGGGCGGCGATCGCCCTCGACCGCAACGAGCATCTGAGACTGACTTTGTTCCTGCACAAGATGCCGGAGCGGGCTCAGGCCTTCATGGGGGCCTTCGCGCCCCTGGTGATCGCCACCTTCCTTCTCGCCCTGATGGTGCCGGCTTTCGACTACGCGCTGGAGGAATGGTACATCACGTCGCCAGCGCTGAATATTCCCAACACCTTCCGCGTTGCGGCCATCCCGTTCGGGATGGTGGCCATGCTGGCGATCGTTCTGGCATATGCGCTGAAGAACGCGTCATGGCGCGATCTCGTCGTGGCGGCTCTCCTGATCGCCGTGGCTGCCGCCGTGCTGTGGTTCTCCTCGCCGTCCCTGGTCAGGATGGGAAGCGCCAAGATCATCCTGTTCCTCGTCGTCTTCGTGGCGGTCTGCCTGGCCGCCGGGGTGCCGATCGCATTCTGCTTCGGCATCGGCACGCTGAGCTATCTGGCCTTCGCCACGCAGGTGCCGACCTTCGTGATGATCGGGCGGATGGACGAGGGCATGTCGGGCATCATCCTTCTGTCGGTTCCGATCTTCGTTCTGCTGGGCTGCATTCTCGATGCGACCGGGATGGGGAAGGCCATCGTGGATTTCCTGGCGTCGCTCCTCGGCCATGTGCGGGCCGGAATGTCCTACGTGCTGCTGGGGTCGCTCTTCGTCGTGTCGGGTATTTCGGGATCCAAGGTGTCCGACATGGCCACCGTGGCGCCGGCCCTGTTCCCCGAGATGAAGCGGCGCGGTCACAGCCCGCGGGAGATGATTGCGCTGCTCGCCACGGGCGCCGCCATGGCCGACACCGTTCCGCCCAGCATCGTCCTCATCGTCCTGGGATCCGTCGCGGGCGTGTCGATCGCGGGCCTGTTCACGAGCGGCTTCGTGGTCGCCATGGTTCTGCTCGCCGCCCTCGCGATCCTGGCCCGCTGGAAGGCGCGCCATGAGAGCATGGAGGGCGTCCGCCGGGCGCCGGCATCCCTGATCGGCCGCACGCTGCTCGTGGCGGCGCCCGCGCTCGTCCTGCCGTTCCTCATCCGCAGCACGGTCGCCGGCGGAGTCGCGACCGCCACCGAGGTGTCGACCATCGCGGTCATCTACGCCCTGTTCGTGGGCGTGGTTCTCTACGGCGGCATCGGCTGGCGCAAGCTCTACGGGATGCTGGTCGAGACCGCGGCGCTCACCGGGTCGATCCTGCTGATCCTCGGCACCGCTCTCGCCATGGCCTGGGCGATCACGCAGGCAGGCGTCGCGCAGAGTCTTGCATCGATCATGACGGGCCTGCCCGGAGGCTGGATCGCCTTCATGGCCCTGACGATCGTCGTCTTCATGATCCTGGGCTGCGTGCTCGAGGGCCTGCCCGCCATCGTCCTGATGGCCCCGCTCATGTTCCCCATCGCCAAGAGCCTCGGGATCAACGACATCCACTACGCGATGGTCATCGTCACGGCGATGAATATCGGCCTGATGACGCCGCCGATCGGCATCGGCTTCTATCTCGCGTGCAAGATCGGCAACGTGTCGCCCGACGAAGCGATCGGGGCGATCTGGCCCTATCTTGTGGCGCTCGTCGCGGGTCTCGTGATCATCGCCACCGTCCCGTGGATCTCGACGGCGTTCCTCTGATGGTATCGTGCGCCCTGCGAGGATGATGGACATCGCCGTTCGACAAAGGAAACACACCGATGGCACGCCCCGGCTTGATCGGTCTTCGGAAACGCCGCCCATGATCGCCTCTCTTCAGACCCCTGCGGGAGGCGTCGTGCCCGTGTCGAAGCGGGTCATGAACCTCGCCAACTTCCTGCACCAGGCGGCCCGGCGCCACGGGGCCGAAATCGGTTTCGTCTGGGGCGGGGCGAGCTGGACCTGGGCCGAACTCGCCCGTCGCGTCGACGCGATGGCTGCCGCCCTGGCGGCGAACGGGATTGGGAAGGGCGATCGCGTCCTGGTGCAGTCGAAGAACTGCAACCAGATGTTCGAATCCATGTTCGCCTGCTTCCAGATCGGAGCCGTCTGGGTGCCGGCGAACTTCCGGCAGACGCCCGACGAGGTGGCCTATCTCGCCCAGTCGAGCGGCGCCTCGGCGCTGATCTGCCACCGCGACTTCCCGGATCACGCAGCCGTGGTCCGCGAGGCCGCGCCCGACATCCGGTTCGTGATCTCCATCGGGGCATCCGGCTTCGGCGACGACTACGACGCGCTCGTGGAACGGCACGGGGGAGAGAGCGCGCCGGTGGCGTCGGTCGAGCACGACGATCCGTGCTGGTTCTTCTTCACGTCCGGCACGACGGGTCGACCGAAGGCGGCCGTTCTGACCCACGGTCAGATGGCGTTCGTGGTTACGAACCACCTCTGTGACCTGATGCCCGGGACGACCCACCGGGACGCGTCCCTCGTCGTCGCGCCCCTGTCCCATGGTGCGGGCGTTCACCAGCTCACGCAGGTGGCGCGGGCGGCCAAGACCGTGCTGTTGCCCGGCGAGCGCTTCGATGTCGACGAGGCTTGGCGGCTCGTCGAGCAGTGGCGGATCACCAATCTCTTCACCGTTCCTACCATCGTGAAGCTTCTGACGGAACATCCTTCCGTGGATGCGTACGACCATTCCTCGCTTCGCTACGTGATCTATGCCGGCGCGCCCATGTACCGCGAGGATCAGAAGCATGCGCTCAAGAAGCTCGGCAATGTGCTGGTCCAGTATTTCGGGCTGGGCGAGGTGACCGGGAACATCACCGTGCTTCCGCCGGCGCTCCACGAGCCGGACGATGGTCGCGACGTGAAGGTCGGAACCTGCGGCTACGAGCGGACGGGCATGCAGGTCTCGATCCAGGACGAGCAGGGGCGGGAAGTGGCTCCCGGGGAGACTGGGGAGATTTGCGTCTGCGGGCCGGCCGTCTTCGCCGGCTACTACAACAACCCGGACGCCAACGCGAAAGCGTTCCGGAACGGCTGGTTCCGGACTGGCGATCTGGGACACGTGGATGCGCAGGGCTATCTCTACATCACCGGGCGCGCGTCGGACATGTACATCTCCGGCGGCTCGAACGTGTATCCGCGCGAGATCGAGGAGAAGATCCTGACGCACCCGGCTGTCGCCGAGGTGGCGATCGTGGGCGTGCCCGATCGAACCTGGGGCGAGGTCGGCGTTGCCGTCTGCGTGCTGCGGCCGGGGGCGGACTCGACCGAAAGCGACCTTCTCGCCTGGATGGACGGCAAGGTATCCCGGTACAAGCTCCCGAAGCGAGTCTTCTTCTGGGACGCGCTGCCGCGATCGGCCTACGGCAAGATCACGAAGAAGGACATCCGGGCGGAGCTGGAGAAGCGTGGATCCCTGCCGCTGGCCCAGCCGCCGCAAGGCGGGATCTGACAGGAAGCCTGCCCCCGCTCGTGAGACCTGACAGGAGAGAACCATGGCGCAGCCGCACACAGTGCTCGTGACCGGAGGAGCATCAGGCATCGGGCTCGCGGTCGTCGAAGCCGTTCTCGCCGAGGGCTGGCGCGTCATCGTGGCGGATCTCGAGCAAAAGAGCCTGGATCGGTGCAGGGAGGCTCTCTCGCCGTCCAGCAACCGGGTGCGGTTCGAGCGAATGGACGTGGCCGACGAGGACGGCGTCGTCCGCACGATCGCGGCCTGCGAGGCGGAGTTCGGACCGATCACCGGCGTGGTCAACTCGGCTGGCATCGGCAGGGACGTGCCAGCCCTCGAGACGAGCGTCGATCTCTTCCGCAGGATGCTCGAGGTCAACCTGATCGGCAGTTTCGTCGTGTCCCGCGAAGCGGCCAAACGGATGCGGGATCGCGGCAGCGGCTCCATCGTCAACATCGCGTCTGTGTCGGGCCTCATGGGCAACAAGGGCCGCGTCGCCTACGGGGCCTCGAAGGGCGGCGTCATCACCATGACGAAGATCATGGCGGTCGAATTGGCCGCTCTCGGGATCCGGGTGAACGCCATCGCGCCCGGGCCGATCGAAACCCCGCTCGTCCAGGAGGTCCACACGCCCGATGTGCGCGCTGCCTGGATGACAGCCGTGCCGCAGCGCCGCTACGGCTCTCCGGACGAGATCGCCGGCGCAGCCGTCTTCCTGCTCGATCCTCGCAAATCCAGCTACATCACGGGGCAGACCATCTGCGTCGATGGCGGGTTCTCCATTGCGGGCATTCTGGACCCTGCGTCGAATGCGGCTGCCCGCGACGGACATGAGTGAGCGCAAGATGGGCACGCGTCTGAAGGACAAGGTCGCCATCGTGTTCGGCGCGGGATCCTCGGGACCGGGATGGGGCAACGGGAAGGCCGCCGCCGTCGCCTATGCGCGCGAGGACGCGAGGGTGGCCTGCGTGGATCTCGTCCAAGAAGCGGCCGAGGAAACGGCCGCCATCATCAGCCAGGAAGGCGGCACGGCCCTCGCGGTTGCCGCCGACGTCACCGACCTGAGTTCCATCGGCAGGGCGGTGGAGCGCGCGGTGGCGGAATTCGGGAGGATCGACATCCTGCACAACAACGTCGGCGTGACCCACATGGGCGGGCCGGTCGAGTTGAGCGAGGAGCAGTTCGCGGCGGCCCTGAACCTTAATATCGGACCGGTCTACCGGACCTCCAAGGCCGTCATCCCGCACATGCTGCGGCAGGGCGGCGGCGCGATCGTCAACATCTCCTCGCTGGCTGCGATCCGCTGGACCGGCTACCCCTATTTCGCCTATTCCGCCACGAAGGCGGCGGTCAATCAGGCCACGGTCGCCCTGGCCATGCAATATGCCCGCCAGGGCATCCGGGCGAACTGCATCATGCCCGGACTCATCGATACGCCGTTGATCTACAAGCAGATCTCCGGGCAATACGCCTCGGTCGACGAGATGGTAGCCGCCCGCAATGCGGCCGTGCCGCTCGGCACGATGGGCACGGCCTGGGACATCGCGAATGCGGCTGTCTTCCTCGCGTCCGACGAGGCCAAGTTCATCACGGGCGTCTGCCTGCCGGTCGACGGCGGTCAGAGTTGCGCCGTATCCGAGTTGCGCTGACGCTTTATCCCGAGGTTGAGGATGGCCCGAAGAATCATTCGTCACCCTGGCACGATCTCCCCGGAGCGCACGTCCGCCGTCCCCGGCTCTGCGGTTCCGCTGCGCTTCACCCTCGAGCCGGGCCAGGCCGTGGATGCCGCCATCGCAAAGGGGTTCGCCGATGCCGGGTGCGGCGGTGGTTTCGTGGAGTTCCGCGGCGGACGTTGCGAGCCGTTCCAGTTCGTCATGCCGGCAGCATCTCCGGATGACCTTCATGCGGCCTGGTACAGCGAGACCTTCGCCCCCAATGGCGTGGTCGAGATCGAGCGCGCCTGCGCGATCGTCGGGTGGCGCGACGGCAGGCCGTTCATCCACTGCCACGGTGTCTGGAATTCACGGGACGGTCGGCAGATGGGCCATATGCTCGGGCCCGCGACGATCGTCGCCGAGCCGATCCTCGTGACCGGGATCGGTTCGCGGTCCGCGACCTTTGACGCTCTGCCCGATCAGGAGACGAACTTTACCCTGTTCGAGCCGGCGCCTTTCGCCGAGGGAATCGCGGGAGATTCCAGTTTCCGTGTCCTGCTGGCGAAGGTCAGGCCTAACGAGGACATCAGCCTGGCGATCGAGGCGATCTGCGCGCAGCGCGGAATCCATGCGGCGAACGTCTATGGCATCGGCAGCCTGAACGAGGTTCGATTTTCTGGCGGCACCCAGGTCCAATCTCATGCCACGGAGGTTCTCATTCGCCGGGGCAGGGTGACGAGTGTCGACGGCCTGCCGCAGGCCAGTCTCGACATCGATGTCGTCGATATCCAGGGCCGGATCTTCGGCGGAGAAATCGTCCGTGGCGACAATCCGGTCTGCGTCACCTTCGAACTGGTCATCGAGCCGGCGGCGGATTGATCCTGTCCGGGATCGGCCTCCGGTCTACTCGGCCGGCACCGGTTCCTGGGCCGTGCGCTTGGCATAGGCTCGCGCCAGGACGGCGCAGACCAGCAGCTGGATCTGATGGAACAGCATCAGAGGCAGGATGATCGCGCCGATCATGCTGGCCGGGAAGAGGATGCTAGCGATGGGAACGCCGCTCCCGAGGCTCTTCTTGGATCCGCAGAACACGATCGCGACTTCGTCCCGGGTGGAGAAACCGAACAGCCGGCTTGCCAGGGTGGTCGTCACGAGGACCAAGCCAAGCAGGATGCAGCTGATGACGACGAGGACGATCATGTCGCGCGGCGCCAGCCGTTGCCACAGGCCCTCGACGGCCGCCTCGCCGAAGGCATAATAGACGACGAGCAGGATCGCCCCGCGGTCGACGAGGCTCGTGAGCATCCGGCGCGTCTCCACCCATGATCCGATCCAGGGGCGCAGCAGATGTCCGAGAAGAAACGGAACGAGGATCTGCAGCACGATCTCGCCGATGGCCCCGAACGACACTCCTCCCTGGGTCTGCATGAACATGCCCATCAGAAGCGGCGTGAGAAGCACACCCAGGACGTTCGAGGCCGATGCGCTGCACACGGCCGCCGCGACGTTTCCCCCGGCGATGGACGTGAAGGTGATCGAAGACTGGATCGTGGACGGTAGAAGGCACAGGTAGAGAATGCCGAGCGCGATACCCGGCGCGAGGTAGGACTGGAGATAGGTCTTCGTGAGCAGCCCGAGGACCGGGAACAGGATGAAGGTCGCGGCGAACACCATCAGGTGCAGGCGCCAGTGGATGGCGCCTTGGATGATCGCCTGTCGCGAAAGGCGCGCACCTTGGAGAAAGAACAGAAGCGCGATCGACCCGACGATGACCACCTTGAGGATCGGAGCCGCCGCACCCGTCGCGGGAAGGATCGTCGCGGCGACCGCAGTCGCCACGAGCGCGATGGTGAAGCGGTCGGGCCGCAGGAGGGACAGAAAGGCCATCGGTCGTGCGCTCCCGGATTGTCTCTACGACCGGTGTCCGAAGAAGCGCGCATCCTGCTCCCGGCGCAGTCGCGTCAGGGCCGATCCCTCCGGGTGCTCGAGATCGCTCATGCGGATTTCCTGGCCCTTTGAGACCGAATTCGCCAGCCGGCAATCGGCGGCCAAGTAGAATGGGGCAGGTGCGCTTGTCCCCAGAGGCCCGGCGGGCCGGAACTCGGCGGTCACGCCGGAGATCGTATGATGATGCCCGCCCATAGCCAGGGCCGTGCCGGCCGGCAGGTTCTCGGTCGCGACGGCGATCAGGTCGTAGCGCGGCTGGTAGTCGGACCCGTAGCCCGACATCCCGTGGACGGCGGCATCGAGAATGCTGGTGGCGGCCTCGAGGCCGAGCAGGTGCCGCGGCAGGAACACCATGGCGTTCGCTCCCGTCCGGCTGACGATATGTCCCTTCTGGGCCAGCATGTCCCAGCTCTTCGCATCGTCGCAGCGGACGACCACGAAGACGCCGCCCGCGAAGCTGACCTCGTCCGGCTTGCGCAGGCAGTGGAACACGTCGAGGCGCCGAGTGCCCGAGAGAATGCCGCCGTCGTCCTGCTGCGAGAAGATCGTCGGAACCTCGCTGATGCGCGCGAGCGGCGCGTGGAGGTCGAAGCGGTCCGGCTGGAGGCCGGTGGCGTTCGCGACGACCATGAGTTCGCACAGATCCGGCACGGCGCGCTGCGGGAAGCCCGCGATGGCCTGGTGCCGGGCGGCGAGGATCTCATCGACGTCCCGTGCGCCGAGAGTCCAATGAGCGTTCAGGTCCACGTTTTCGGCGGAGCGCTCGTTGCTGGCGAGATGTCCGGAGGAGGGATCGAAGACGAAGTCGTATTCGCTCGACTTGCCGGCCGCGACGATGTGGAAGCCCATCACCTCGGCCCAGGTGGCGAGACCGATGAGCAGGCTCGGCTGATCCCCGTCGACCGTCGTGACGACCCGGCCGCGCTCGGCCGCCAGAGCCTTGAGGCCGGGCCCGACCACGCTGTCGAGCTCCTTCGTGACGAGCGCAAGGTGCTTCTCGCTCTCGACCGAGAGCAGCGCATGACGGGCGGCCGCCTGCGGCTGCCCGGTCGCCTCGACGACTACATCGAAGGGCAGATCGGACACGAGCGCGAGGTCCTTCGTGGCGATATAGCCGCCACGCTCCCAGGCGGCTTGCGCGTCACGGGCCGACTCGCAGATGTGGATCCGGCGCGGATCGATGCCGGCGGCCTTCAGGCCCGCGGCTGCACTCTCGGCCGTGAGATCGACGGCGATGCGAGCATTCATCAAGGGAACGCGTTGCGCCTGCGCCAGGAAGCTCTGGCCGAAGCCGCCCGTGCCGACCACGCAGGTCTCCACCGGGCGGCCAGCCTTCGCATAGAAATCATGGTAGTTCATCGCGCATCTCTCCCGTTCCGGTAAGCGGTCGCCACCGGTCTCTTGTTCCGCTGGATCGTTCTCTTGGGCCGCCGCCCTACCGAAGCATGGTCCAGGCCTTCAGGAAGAAGTCAGGGGTGCCGAAATTCCCCGACTTGAGGGCGAGGGCGAGGTCGATCCCCGCGAGTGACCGGGTCCACGGGACGCCCGGGTCGATCTCGGGGCCGATCGCCAGCGCATCGACATCGAGGGCGTTCACGACCGCGCCGGACGTCTCGCCGCCGGCCACGATGAGGCGGGTGAAGCCGAGGCCGGGCAGCGCCTTCGCGATCTCCGCGAGGGTCCGCTCGACGATCTCTCCGGCATTCATGCGCCCGAGCCTGTTCTGGACGGCCTGGACCTCCTCGGGCGTCGCCGTGGAGTAGATGAGGGCCGGTCCGGTCGTCGCCTGCGCGTTCAGCCAGTCGAGGGCCGTGCCCGCCGTCATGGCCCCTGAGGCGAGGTCCAGCGCGTCGAGGCGGAGCGTCGGGATCCCGGCTTCGATCGCGGCCTTGACCTGAGCGCGGGTCGCGCTGGAGCACGAGCCGGCCAGGATGATGCTGCGGCCGGCAGGAGCGTCGAAGCCGGTGGAGGCCGGGGAGGCGTTGCGCTCGCCCCGCCGGTAGGCGGCAGGCAGCCCCATCGCGACCCCCGATCCTCCGGTCATGAGGGGAAGATCGGCAGCCGCAAGCCCGATGGCCCGAAGGTGGTCGTCGCTCAGGGCATCGACGATCACGATCTGGTGGCCGGCGGCCTTCTCGCGCGCAAAGGCGGCCCGGATGGCGTCCGGACCGGCTTCCACGTCTTCGTAGGCGACGAGCCCAACCGGCCGCTTGGTCTGGCGCTGCAGAACCCGCACGAGATTGGAATCCCGCATCGGGGTGAGCGGATGGTCCTTCATGCTGCTTTCGTGCAGCGGTACCCCGTTCACGAAGAGATGGCCCTTGTAGACCGTGCGGCCATTGGCCGGAAAGGCCGGGCAGGCGAGCGTGAAGTCGCTTCCCGTGAAGGTGAGAAGCGCGTCGGTGACCGGTCCGATATTGCCCTCGTCAGTGGAATCGAAAGTGGAGCAGTACTTGAAGAACAGGTGCTCGGCGCCGGCGGTTCTCAGGATCTGCGCGGCGGCAAGGGATTGATCGATGGCCTCCATCGCCGGGATGGTCCGGGATTTCAGCGCCGCCACGACCGCATCAGCTCCCGACAGGTCGAGTTCCGGCCGCGGCGCGCCGATCGTCTGGATGGTCCGCAACCCCTCCCGGGCCAGCATGAGAGCGAGGTCGGTCGCTCCGGTCAGATCATCGGCGATACACCCGAGCTTCATTCCGCGGCTCCCTTGGCGTTCGAGGAGGGTTGAGGCTCGCTCCAGGCCGACAGCCAGCCGAGGCCGTCTTCCGTACGGCCGCGGGGCTTGTACTCGGCGCCGATCCAGCCGCCATATCCCATATCGTCGAGGGATCGGCAGAGGGTGCGGTAGTCGATCTCGCCCTCGTCCGGTTCAGCACGGCTCGGCACCGCGGCGATCTGGACATGGCCGATCACGTCGAGGAAGTCCTTGAGCCGCCGCGTGAGATCGCCCTGCATGATCTGGGTATGATAGCAGTCGAACATGATCTTCACGTTCCGCCGCCCGACCTGGTCGATGATCGACGCGGCTTGCTCGACGGTGTGCAGGAAGTATCCCGGCTTGTCGCGGTGGTTGATCGGTTCGATGAGCACGGTCATTCCGGCCTGGGCGGCCTTGTCGGCAGCCAGCTTCAGATTGGCCACGAAGGTTCTCTCGGCCGCCGAGGCGGCATCAGGGGCGACCAGCCCGGACATGCAGTGGACCGCAGACGCGCCGATCGCATGTCCGTAGGAAACCGCCTGTTCGATGGCCTTCTGGAACTCGCTCTCGCGACCCGGCAGGGCTCCGAGCCCGAAATCGCCCGCAGAAGCGTTCCCGACCGGCGTGTTCAGTCCAAGCACGGTCACTTGGCTGCGGGTCAGGGCGGCACGCATCTCCTCAGCGGGCACCTGGTAGGGCCAATGCATCTCGACGGCCTTGAACCCGGCCGCAGCCGCGGCTCCGACCCGG
This sequence comes from Microvirga sp. HBU67558, assembly GCF_018069605.1. Classification (NCBI taxonomy): domain Bacteria; kingdom Pseudomonadati; phylum Pseudomonadota; class Alphaproteobacteria; order Hyphomicrobiales; family Methylobacteriaceae; genus Microvirga; species Microvirga sp. HBU67558. The sequence continues at coordinate 36,720 of NZ_JAGPUP010000529.1, forward strand.
TCGATCTCGGGAAGCTCGGTGAAAAGGAAGCCTAGATTGGCCGAGAAGCGTGGCATCGGTTCATCCGCATTTGTGGGAGGGGTGGTGCGACGCGGAACAGCAGTCCTGAGAAGCGTCGGAGGTCTCTTCGGCGATCGCCTCGTCCAATTTGAAGTGAGCCACCAGGTCCCGCACCTGGGCACGGGTCAGAAGACGAGGGTTGAGCCCATGAAGAAGGAGGCGCAGCTTCGCGGTCTCCTCCAATTCCTCAGTGGCATAGACAGCGGCTTCCAGATCCTTGCCAGCCACCACGGGGCCGTGATTGGCCAGAAGAACGGCGCTGTAGCGTCCGGCAAGGCCTCGGATCGCATCGGCCACGGCCGCATCTCCCGGCCGGTAATAGGGAACGAGGGCTGTCCGCCCGACCCGCATGACGTAGTAGGCTGTCAGGGGCGGCAGGGCATTTGCGGGATCGATGTCCGGCAGCATCGAAACGGCGACGGAATGCGTGGAGTGCAGGTGAACGATTGCGCCTGCATCCGGGCGGGTCGCGTAGAGCGCCGAATGAAGGGTCAGTTCCTTGGTCGGCGCATCGCCCTCGACGAGACGGCCGTCCGCATCAAGCTTGCTCAAGCGCGCCGGGTCGAGAAAGCCCAGGGAGCTGTTGGTCGGCGTCGTCAGCCAGCCCCCGTGGCTCAAACGGACCGAGATGTTGCCCGAGGATCCGGCGGTCAGGCCGCGTTCGAACAATGACCGCCCGAATCGGCAGATCATCTCGCGAATCTGGTTCTCATGGCTCATGTCCGGGCCCTCGCAATGAATGGTGACTGAATGGGAGCGGCTATCAGATCGCGTGCCTGACGCGCTCCCAAGTCTTCAGCATATGGGCGTTCAGGATCGTGGACAGCCGGTCGGCATGGCGCGCTTCGAGAGCCTCGATCATCTCGACATGGTCGGCCACGGCGCCGGCCCATTTCTCAGGTCCTTCATTGCCGATGTAGCGGATGCGCTTCAGCCGGGCCTGCAGAACGTTGTGCACCGAGGCCAGAGCCTCGTTCTTGGAGAGCCGGAGGATCGACGAGTGGATGCTCTGGTTGAGCTTGAAATAGGGAAGGCGGTCGCGCTTCTCATACATGTCCATCATATGGTCATGCAGCTGCCGGACCTCGCGGATTTCCTGATCGGTGGCGTTTTCACAGGCCAACCGCCCAGCAAGACCTTCAAGATTGCCCAGCACGATCAGACTGTCATGCACGTCCTTCGCGCTGAACTGGCGCACGACCGCGCCTCGCCCGGGTGAGAGCTCCAGCAATCCCTCGCTGACCAGAAACTTGAGCGCTTCCCGCAAAGGTGTGCGCGAGACCCCCAGCATCTTGCCGAGGTTGCCCTCGTGGAGGCGGGTTCCCGGAGACAGCTCGCCTTCGATGATCATGTCGCGAACCCGCGCCACGATGGCGTCGTGGAGGGTAGGGCGGACGATGGGCCCACGCGAATCGAGGTCGTCGATCAGCAGGGGGGCGGCCTCAGATGCCATGGCTCGTTCCATACTTTGCCGTGTTTCCACAGATCCTCACGGGGATTGACCCCTCTATACAACCTTTCTCTAGATCGTCGCAAACAAAATTCTGTATGCAGCATACTTGCGTACGAAATTTACGGCTGTTAACGTTCCGTCGTCATCCCGAGAAGAGGTTGCTGTGAGCGCTCCATCGTTGCCGACCCCATCCGAAAAGCCGACCGTCGCATTCGCCATGGGCGATCCTGCCGGCATCAGCCCCGAGTTGGCTGCCAAGCTCATCGCGTCAGAAGAGTTCCGCTCCGGCGCCGACCTCGTGATCTTCGGCGATCTTCGGATCCTGGAGCGCGGCGCCAAGGTGGCCGGTGTCGCCGTTGATGTGGAGGTTGTCGCGTCCGAGCAGGCGATCCCGAATCACGCCAGCCGCCCGGTCTTCATTGATCTGAAGAATCTCAGCCCGGATCGGGTTGTGCCTGCCACGGCCACGCTGGAAGGCGGAGTCTTCGCGACCGAGAACTTCCGCCGTGCCCTGCTGCTCGCCCAGTCCGGTCGCGCCGATGCGGTGTTCTTCACGCCCTTCAACAAGAAAGCCATGCGCCTTGCTTATGACGGATACGACGACGAGATCCGTTTCGTACGCGACGTTCTCAAGACGTCAGTGGCCGCAAGCGAGTTCAATGTTCTGGGGCAGACCTGGAACGCCCGCGTGACATCCCATATCCCGCTGTCGCAGGTTGCCGCCGCGATCTCCGAGGAAGCGATCCTACGGTCGCTGTCGCTGGCCAACCAGTGCATGCGGGCTGCGGGCTTCAACCCGCCGCGGATCGCCGTCGCCGGCCTCAACCCGCACGCCGGGGACGGCGGCAATTTCGGCACCGAGGAAATCGACATCATCGAACCGGCCGTTCGTCAGGCGCAGGCTCAGGGCTTCACGGTCGAAGGACCCTTCCCGTCGGACACGGTCTTCCTGCGCGCCAAGAACGGCGATTTCGACGCCGTCCTTACCATGTACCACGACCAGGGTCAGATCGCGATGAAGCTAATGGGTTTCGACCGCGGCGTGACGCTGATCGGCGGCTTCGAGTTCCCGATCTGCACGCCGGCTCACGGCACGGCCTATGAGATCGCCGGCCGCGGCATCGCGAATCTCGGCGCCAGCCGAGAGGCTCTCTCTCTCGCCATCCGCATGGGCGCTGAAGTGCGCGCCCGCCGTTCGGAGGCAGAGCAGCCGAGATTGTCAGCCGTCAATTCCTAGAACAGCCAGTTCCAACAGCCGACGCCATCGGTTGGAAACATCACAGGGAGGAAGAACGATGCTCAAGAAGACTTCATGGTTGGTAGCTACGGCCGTCGCGGTGACATTCAGCGGCTTCGCACAGGCGGATTGGAAGCCCACGAAGCCGGTCGAATTCATCGTCACGTCGGCACCCGGCGGCGGCACCGACAACTTCGCCCGCGTCGTGCAGTCTATCATCGCCAAGCACAAGCTGATGGAGCAGCCCATCGTCGTCACCAACAAGGGCGGCGGAAGTGGCGCGGAAGGTTTCATCTATACGAAGGTCGCGACGGGCGACAGCCACAAGCTGACCTTCGGCACGAACAACGCCTATCTCCTGCCATACGTCGCGAAGCTCGCCTACAAGCCCGATGAGCTGACCCCCGTGGCGGCCATGGCCCTCGACGAGTTCCTGCTCTGGGTCAAGGCCGATTCTCCCTACAAGGATGCCAAGAGCTACATCGAAGCCGTTAAGGCGAAACCCGACACCTTCAAGATGGGCGGCAGCCAGTCCAAGGACACGGACCAGACCCTCACCAGCCTGATCCAGGATGCGACCGGCGCCAAGTTCATCTACGTGCCGTTCCAGGGCGGCGGTGCGGCCGGTGTGCAGCTTGCCGGCGGGCATATCGACTCCAACACCAACAATCCGAACGAGAATGCCGGCCAGTGGAAGGCCGGAGCGATCACTCCGCTGTGCGTCTTCAGCCCGACCCGCCTCCAGGGCGGCGTCAAGGTCACAGCCACGATGGGCTGGTCGGACATCCCGACCTGCAAGGAAGCAGGCATTCCGATCGATCAGTTCCAGATGCCGCGCACCGTATGGCTGCCGGGCGGCGTTCCGGCCGAGGCCGTCGCGTTCTACGCCGACGTCCTGAAGAAGGTGAGCGAGACGCCGGAGTGGAAGGAATACATCGAGCGCACCTCCCAGACCGACAAGTTCCTGGCCGGTCAGGATCTGAAAAGCTTCATCGCCGCCGACGACGCCAAGAACCGCAAGGTCTTCGAGGGTGAAGGCTGGGTCGTTCGCTAACGGCAGAATGTGAACGGCCGGCGGAGGACAGCTCCGCCGGCTCCTCCTGCATGCATCATCCATCGAACCGGGACGGACGCGATGATTTCTCGTTTCAGCGCTGAGATCGGAACCGCCACACTGACTGCAGGCCTTGGGCTCGCGGCGGTCGTCGGCGCTCTGGAATTCGGGATCGGTTGGGGAGACGCAGGGCCTGAGCCCGGGGCATTCCCGTTCTACATCGGCCTGCTGGTCGTCGCTGCCAGCATCGGCAATTTGGTCCATGCGACGGTCGGACGTCATGGGTTGCAATCGGTCTTCCTGCACAAGGAGGAGGCCAAGCGCGTGGCATCGTTCTTCGTGCCCATGCTGGCCTTCGTGGTGGTAGCCCGTCTCCTCGGCCTCTACGTGGCGACGGCGCTGTATCTCGCCTTCGTCATGCGAGTGCAGGGAAAGTACCGGCTCGCGGTTTCCATCGCATCGGGCATCGCCGCAGCCGTGATCTTCTACTTCGTGCTCGAGGTGGCGTTCCAGGTTCCTCTCATGAAGGGTCCGCTCGAAGCCGCTCTGGGCCTCTACTAGCCCCCATCCGGACGGAGACAGGTCGTGGAAAATTTCGCTTCACTCCTTCATGGCTTCGGGGTCGCTCTGACGACCTATCATGTCATGCTCATGATGGTCGGCGTCCTACTGGGCATCCTGGTCGGCGTCCTGCCGGGGCTCGGTGCTCCCAACGGTGTTTCGCTTCTCCTCCCGCTGACTTTCACCATGGATCCGGTTGCGGCGATCATCCTGCTCACCAGCATGTACTGGGGCGCGCTCTTCGGCGGATCGACGACGTCGATCCTCTTCAACATTCCCGGGGAGCCTTCATCCGTCGCGACGACATTCGACGGGTATCCCATGGCCCGTCAGGGCCAGGCGACCCAGGCGCTGACGCTCGCTTTCCTGTCGGCTGGCTTCGGCGCCCTGGTCGGGGTGATCCTCATCACCGTGCTATCGACCTGGGTGGCCAAGTTCGCGCTTCGCTTCAGCTCACCCGAGTATTTCGCCGTCTACTTCCTGGCCTTTGCCAGCTTCATCGGGCTTGGGGCCGCGTCTCCGTTCAAGACCGTCGTCTCCATGGGCCTCGGGTTCGCTTTCGCGTCGGTCGGCATGGACACGGTGTCGGGCGGCCTGCGCCTCACCTACGGGTTCAATGAACTCCTCTCCGGCATCAGCTTCCTCATCGCGGTGATCGGCTTGTTCGGCATCGGCGAACTCATGCTCACCATGGAGGAGGGGCTGCGCTTCGACGGCATCCGTGCCCGCGTCAAGATCCGTGACGTCTTCAAGACGATCGCGACCCTGCCGCGCTACTGGGTGACGCTTCTGCGCAGCAGCGCCATCGGCTGCTGGATGGGCATCACCCCGGGCGGGCCGACCGCCGCCTCCTTCATGAGCTATGGTCTTGCCAAGCGTCTGTCGCGCCGCAAGGACGGATTTGGGCAGGGCGAGCCTGAAGGCGTCGTGGCGCCGGAGACGGCAGACCACGCCGCCGGCAGCAGCGCCATCCTGCCGATGCTGGCCCTCGGCGTTCCCGGTTCCGCAACGGCCGCCGTCATGATGGGCGGCCTCATGATCTGGGGCCTGAACCCCGGACCGATGCTGTTCATCGAACGGCCGGACTTCGTGTGGGGCCTGATCGCCAGCATGTATCTCGGCAATATCGTGGCCGTGCTCATGGTGCTTGCCACCATTCCGCTCTTCGCATCAATCCTGCGCATTCCGTTCGCCATCATCGGTCCGGTGATCGTCGTCGTGTGCTTCATCGGCGCTTATACGGTCGCGGGTCGACCTTTCGATCTCTGGCTGGCACTCGCCTTCGGTGTGGTGGGATACCTGTTCAAGAAACTCGATTATCCGATCGCGCCGCTCGTCCTGGCCATGGTGCTCGGCGACAAGGCGGAGGACGCCTTCCGGCAGTCCATGATCATGTCGCGCGGATCGCTGTCGATCTTCTGGTCGAACGGTCTCGTCACGACCCTGATGCTGATCGGTCTGGTGCTTGCGTTCGGGCCGCTCCTGAGCACCGCGCTCGGACGTCTGGTGAAGCCCAAGGCCTCATCGGCCGTCGCCTGAGGGTGATTGCGAGGGGCCGCTCAAACCTGAGCGAGCCGCACTGAAGGAGTTTTCGATGACCCCATCACCATCCGCCAACGTGGCGTTCCTTGGCATCGGCCTCATGGGATCGCGCCAGGCGAGGCGTCTGCTCGACGCGGGCTATAGGCTGACGGTCTGGAACCGCTCGCGCGAAAAGGCCGAGGCGCTTGGCGCCTTCGGCGCACACGTGGCCGAGACGGCGTCCGATTCGGTGAGCAACGCGGATGTTGTCATCCTTATGCTCGAGAACGGCAAGATCGTCAGGGATGTACTGTTTTCCCACGGTGTGGCGGAAGCCCTGAAGTCCGGAGCGATCCTTGTCGACATGAGCTCCATCAAGCCCGCAGAGGCTCAGGAGCACGCCCGGCACCTACAGGAGCGTGGCGTCCATCACATCGACGCGCCTGTCTCCGGCGGGACCACCGGGGCGGAGCAGGGGACACTGGCGATCATGGCTGGCGGCGAGGCCGAAACCTTCAGCAGGGTCGAGCCGATCCTCAGGATCATGGGCAGACCCGTTCATGTGGGGCCGCACGGGGCAGGGCAGCTCGCGAAGCTTGCCAATCAGATCATCGTCGGGGTGACGATCGGCGCGGTCGCGGAGGCGCTTCTGCTGGCACAGCGCGGCGGCGCCAACCCGGCCAAGGTCCGGGAGGCTCTTCGTGGGGGCTTTGCGGAAAGCCGCATCCTCGAACTGCACGGCCAGCGCATGGTCGAGCGCGATTTCGTCACCAAGGGTCGCTCGGTCACTCATCTCAAGGATCTCGACAACGCCCTCGACGCGGCTGACAGAATCGACCTCGAGGTCCTGCCTTATACCGCCCTGACGGCGGATCTATTCCGAGGGCTGATCGAGCACGCCGGCGACCTCGATCACAGTGGGCTGCTCGTCGAACTCGAGCGCAGAAACCCCACGGGAGCTTCGGCCGATTCTTAGACTGAGGTGCGACTTCGCTCCAGAAGCTCCGGAAGCGTCGGCGAGCCGAGACGCCCCCCGAAATGCTCGCACTTCATGGCGGCGGCAACATTGGCCATCCGCACTCTGCGCGGCAGATCCCAGTCGTTGACCAGTCCGTAGACATAGGTTCCGTGCCAGACATCCCCCGCGTTCAAGGTGTCCACGGCGCGGATGGGGATTGACGGGATCGTGGCGATGCTATCGACCATATCGCCTCGCTGCCACACCAAGGCACCGGCGGCACCGAGCGTCACTCCGACCACATTCGCTTCGATTCCGGCCGCAACATCCCGCAACGCCTCGCTGGGTGTTCCGCGATCGGACAGGGAGAGCAGGGCGGGTTCGGAGAACAGCACGTGGTCGGCCAGCGCGATCATTTCGCGCAGCACCTCCAGAGGCGAGACATCCGCGTCGAGCACGGTCGGAATCCCGCGACGGCGCGCTTCGGCCAGCAACGCCCTTGCCCCTTCGGGCCAGCGCATGTCGACCAGGACGGCAGCGGCATCGGCGACCTCGTGGAGCGGCAGCCAGCCTGGACCGGGGTCGAGCGACGGGTCGGTGTAGGGCACCACCAGTCGTTCGCCCTCATTGTCGACGAGAATGGTCGAAAAGGCCGTTCGGGCGCCTTCAACCCTGCGGATTCGATCAATGCGCACAGCTTCGCGGGACAAGTCGTGCAGGAAGCTTTCGCCGGTGGGGTCGCGTCCGACACGCGCCCAGAGTTCGACATTGCCGCCAAGGCGGGCGATGGTGACTGCGGCGGCCGTCGCCATCCCGGAGGCTGCTTGAACGGCCTTCTCCGGCAGAACCTTGGCTCCGTGGCTGGGGATTCGCTCGATCTTGAAGATGGTGTCCCAGAACGCGCATCCAAGGCAGATCACCGGCTTCTGGTTCATGGCCTATTCGAGCCTGAGCGCCCGCGCCCGAGCGTTCATGACGTGAGCGATGGCGGCCTCCACGGCCGCCGCCGTGTCGCGCCGCTTCATGGCCGCGATGATGGCGAGGTGCTCCCGCATCACCGGAATCACGAGATCCTCGTCGAGGCTCGTCTCGCTTTGGCGAATGAGCCGGACCTTGATCCAGTTCACCCGATAGGCCTTCGAGATGATCTCGTTGTTGAGATCGTCGATAATCGTTTCGTGAAATTCCCGGTCGACGTGCTGAGCCATGGCGACGAGTTGTTCGGTCAGGCCGTACCGTGCGTCATCGACGATCGACTGATGGGCGGCTTCGATCCGTGTGATTGCAGCGTCGCTCGCCGTCTGGCTGAAAACGGCGATCGCCTCCCGCTCCAGAATAAGCCGGAACTGGAAGGCGTTGCGGATCAGCGTGATGTCGAGCGGCAGGATCTGCAACCCGCGTTGCGGGACGGTGACGATCAAACCCTCCGCTTCCAGCCGGGGGATCAGTTCACGAATAGCGCCGAGAGGTTGTCCTGTGAGGGCGACCAACTCCCGCTGGGTCACGAACTGCCCGGGCTTGATCTGGCTCTGCAGGAGTTGTTCGGTAAACACGTCATAGGCCCGCTCGCGCAGTTTGATCTCCGTGCGAGGGGCTGGCCGAGCCATGCTCATGCAACGGCCTTGGTCACTTGCCCGAACGGCTCGAGCAACGAGACCGCCCGTGTGGTCGTCCGTTCGTCCAACGTCGGAAGCGGGGGCCTAGCAATGGCCCACGCCGGGTCGTTTCGTACATGGGCCACGAGCGCCTTTACCATCGGAACGATAGGGTGGCGGCAGATCTCCTGAACCAACGCGACGATGCGCGGATCGTCCCGACCGTTCTCCGCCAGGTCGATCACAGCCTCCGGCAGAACATTGGCCACGCCGCAGATCGATCCCGCGGCACCCGCCGCGCAAGCCCGGCCCAGATAGGTCTCGTCGCCGACCAAGATGTCCAGGTCGGGAAAGGCCTGGATCAGGGCGAATGTGGCGTCGGCGTTGCCCGCGCTGTCCTTCACCCCCCTGATGGCGCCGGGATACCGGTCCCTCAGGCGTGCGATGACCGCGTGTGACAGGGGAACGCCGGTCATGCCGGGTATATGGTAGAGTATGATGTCGCGGAGATCGGCGCCGATGGCGTCGAACACGGCCGAATACCAATCGAACACGGCGTCGTCTGGGGCAGGGCGGAAGTAGAAGGGCGGGGCCAGCAGTACCGCATGAGTCCCGCGACGCAGCGCCTGGCTCGTGCTGGACGCGGCCTCCTCCGGCGAGCAGGCGATCACGCCTTCCACCAGTTTATCGGCCGGGAATCCATGTCGAATCATCTCGTTGGCAACACGCTCGCGCTCCGTCGCGCCAACGGAGGGGCCTTCACCGGTTGTCCCGAACAGCGTCGCCGTCCGACAGCCCCGGGCGAGGCAATCCTTGGCGTGCGAAGCAAGGCGATGAACGTCCACCTTTCCGTTAAGAAAGGGGGTAACGAGGGCAGGACTGATGCCGAAGCTGAGCGACACGGGAGCCTCCAGGAACAGCTTCGACCTGTGGCCGAGCAAGTGCTGTGTTGACACTAACATGTTACATGGTGCTTAATCGGTTGCAAGCACTGAAATGAGTCCGAAGGGACCGTTAAGCTCAACCACGGAGGAAGTGATCATGGCTGCCACAGGCGGATCGTTTACGCGTCGTACATTTCTCGCAAGCACGGCGGCCGCGACCGCCGCATACGGCCTCGGCGGCGTGGCGCCAGCCTTTGCGGACGTGAATTGGAAGAAATACGCCGGCACGAAGATCGGCGTGAACCTGATCAAGAGCCCGCGCGGCGAGGTTTTGCAGAAATACGAAAAGGAATTCACCGACCTGACCGGAATCGAAGTCTCGTCGGAGCAGACGCCGGAGCAGCAGCAGCGGCAAAAGGCTGTGATCGAGCTGAACTCGGGCAGCCCGAGCTTCGACGTGGTGCATATCAGCTATCACGTCCAGAAGCGCCAGTTCGAAAAGGCCAATTGGCTGGCCGACATCAGCGGCTTCATGAAGAATCCGGAACTGACGGATCCGAGCCTCACCGAGAGCGACTTCTCCCAGGCTGGCCTGCTCTATGCCAAGAACCCGCAGGGGCAAATGCTGTCGCTGCCGTTCTCTGTCGATTACTGGTTGGTGTACTGGAATAAGGACCTCTTCGCCAAAAAGGGGCTCGCCTATCCGCAGACCTTCGAGGAAATGGTGAAGGCCGCCGAAGCCCTGACGGATCCGAAGGAGGGCACCTACGGCTTCGTCGCCCGCGGCCTGAAGAACGCCAACGTTCCCGTCTGGACGAGCTTCCTGCTCGGCCACGGTGTCGATCCCGTCGATGCCAACGGCAACCTGATGACGGATTCGCCTGAAGGCATCGAAGCCGCAAAGCTGTATCAGCGCCTTCTCACCAAATCCGCCCCGCAGGGCGTGGCCGGTTTCAACTGGTCGGAATGCCAGTCGGCCTTCTTGCAGGGTAAGATCGGAATGTGGCTCGACGGCGTCGGCTTCGCGCCTCCGCTGGAGGATCCGGAGAAGTCGCGGGTCGTCGGCAAGGTCGGCTACGGCGTCATGCCGCGCGGACCGAAGGCGCAGGCCTCGGCGACCTTCGGCGACGGCATCGGCATCACGGCCGCCAGTAAGAACAAGGAGGCAGCCTATCTCTATTGCCAATGGGCGGTCTCGAAGCTGATGGGTGCTCGCCTGCTGCAGGCGGGTGGCGGCGTGCCGTTCCGCCAGTCGATCCTGAACGATCCCGAGACCCGCAAGGGCGTGAAGATGCCCCCGGCGTGGATCGATGCGGTGGTGGAATCGGGCAAGATCAGCAAGCTGGGCCTCCCGGTCATCCAGCCCGTGACCGAGTTCCGCGACATTATCGGCATCGGCCTGACCAATGTTCTGGGCGGGGGCGATCCGGCCGCCGAGATGAAGAAGGCCACGGAGCAGTTCAAGCCCATCCTCGAGCGCAGCGAGAAGGCCTGATGCGCGCCGGACGGGACACGATCGGGATCGTGGAGCATGTCCATGTCCTCCATCGCTGAGCGCTCAGCCAATTCGATGGCAGGGGCGGCACCCGCCCCGGACGCTCGACCGAAGAGCATCTACTGGCCCTTCGTCGTGCCCGCCGTCGCGGTGGTCGGGTCGGTGATCGTGTTCCCGTGGGTCTTCACCGTCTGGATGAGCCTGCATGAATGGACAGTCGGCGGAGCCAGGCGCTTCGCCGGCCTGTCCAACTACCTGCGCCTCGCGTCGGACGAGCGCTTCCTGACCTCCGTCGGCCATACGCTGGTCTATACGGTGCTGGCCGTGATCCTGCCGCTGATCTTTGGAACCCTGGCCGCTCTCATCTTCAACTCCCGTCTGCCCTTCCGCGGCGTTCTGCGCGGCGTGTTCGTCATGCCCATGATGGCCACGCCCGTGGCCGTAGCCCTGGTTTGGACGATGATGTTCCATCCGCAGCTGGGGGTGCTGAACTATCTCCTGTCCTTGGTCGGCATCGGGCCCCAAGCCTGGGTGTTCAATCCCTCGACGGTGATCCCATCGCTGGTTCTCGTCGAGACCTGGCAATGGACGCCGCTCGTCATGCTGATCGTCCTGGGCGGTCTCGCGGCCATTCCGACGGAACCTTACGAGAGCGCCTCCATCGACGGAGCAACGATCCTTCAGCAGTTCCGCTACATCACGCTACCGATGATCGCCCCATTCCTCATGGTGGCGGTGATCATCAGGACGATCGACGCCCTGAAAAGCTTCGACATCATCTATGCGATCACCCAGGGTGGACCCGGCACGGCCTCCGAAACCATCAACCTCTATCTCTACAGCGTGGCATTCGCCTATTACGACGTCGGCTACGGATCGGCGATCGCGGTCGTGTTCTTCGCCATCGTGATCGCATTGTCTCTCCTCATGCTCCATCTGCGGCAGCGCACGAAATGGACGGACGTTCAGGGATGAGCATGAACCTTCGAAAAGTCACCCATTCGCTCGGCCTGCTGTTCGTCGGCCTCGTGCTGGTCTCGCCCGCGATCCTGTTCTTCCTGTGGATGATCTCGCTGTCGCTCAAGTTCGAGGTCGACAACGCCGCTTATCCGCCGATCCTGATTCCCGAGCGCTTCGCCTGGAAGAATTATACGGGCGTGTTCGAATCGAATCGCTTCGGCCTCTTCTTCCTCAACAGCGTGATCGTGACCGGCGCTGCGACCGGACTCGCCCTGCTGATCGGCGTGCCGGCCGGCTATGGCATCGCCCGAATGAAGGCGACCAAGGCTGCCGTGGTCGTGCTCATCGCCCGCATGACCCCTGGACTGTCGTATCTCATCCCGCTGTTCCTGCTCTTCCAGTGGCTGGGGCTCATGGGCACGCTTCTGCCGCAGATCATCGCCCACCTCGTGATCACGGTGCCGATCGTCATCTGGATCATGATCGGCTATTTCGAAACGACGCCGCTCGAGCTCGAAGAGGCGGCCGTCATCGATGGCGCCAGCCGGTGGCACGTCTTCCGTCACATCGCCCTGCCGATCGCCAAGCCGGGCATCACGGTGGCGTTCATCCTGGCGGTGATCTTCTCCTGGAACAACTTCGTGTTCGGCGTCGTCCTGGCGGGCCGGGAGACAAGGACCCTGCCGGTCGCCGTCTACAACATGCTGTCCTTCGAGCAGCTGAGCTGGGGACCTCTGGCGGCCGCCGCCCTGATCGTGACCTTGCCGGTCCTGGTCCTGACCATCGTGGCTCAGCGTCAGATCGTTGCCGGGCTTACGGCCGGAGCCGTGAAGGGCGGCTGAGGCGACGGGGAGGGGATGGGCACTCTCTCGGACTCGACGGCAGTCAGGGCTTCGCGGACCGGGATGCAAGAATTCGCCAGGGTGGCACGTTCCATCGTCGGGAATTGCGAAATTTGTCCCGAACGATCAAGCGGCCTCGCGGGAGAGATGTACAATCCTGTTTTTGATGGTTCCTGCCCCACACCTCGCGCATGCGAGCCGACCGACGGGAGGACGGCAATGAACAGGATTCTCTTCGCGATCGGGGCGCTCGCAGCGAGCGCTCTCCTTTTTCCAGCCGATGCCTTTGCCCAGCGCTTCGGTAGCCATGGAGGCGGGTTCCGCGGCGGCGGGTTTGGGGGAGGAGGGCTTGGCGGAAGCGGGGCCTTCCGAGGCGGCGGGTTCGGAGGCGGGGGCTTCGGTGGTTCGAGAATGTTCATCCCTCGGGGGGGAATGGGCGGCTTCGGGGGCGGGGCGATTGCTGGGCCGCGCCTTGGCCGTGGAGACTTCCGGGTAGGTGCCATCGGACGGCCGGGCTATGGCTTCCGTGCTCCCTATTATGGCCGGGTGGCTGGCGGGTACCGTCCCTATTACCGGGGTTATTACGGCGGTTATCCGTACTACCGCAACTATTACCGCGGCTACCCGTATTACGGAGGCGTCGTGGCCGCCGGGCTGGCACTCGGCGCGCTGAGCTATCCGTATTACGGCTATGGCTACGATTATCCGTATTATGGCTATTACCCGGCGGCCGTTGCCGAAGGCGAAGATTGCTATTGGGTACGCCGCCGCATCGTCGGGCCTTATGGGCGGATCGTCATCCGGCGTCAGCAGGTCTGCAATTATTGACCCTGCCCGTTGCGGGCGCGCTGATGTCCCGCCGGCGACTGCCGGCAAGGGTCACCCCGTCACGGCGGGTCACCCGAATCGGGGGTGCGCTTCGGCACCCCATTCCTGAAAAGCGCGTCGGGCCGAAGATCGACGCGCTTTTCACACGATGGGCTAGAGATTGATGATGTAGCGGTAGTTCATGTCCGCGGCACTGCCGGCCCCCGTCAGAATGACCCCCGTCTCGAACTGGTTGTCGTTGTTGAGATCGGAAAGCAGATAGCCCGTATCCGTCTGGGCATTGTACAGGAACACATGGGAGATGCTGGCGCTCGTGAAGGTCGTCTCCGCCTGGGATGCCGCCTCTTCGATGGACACCGCGCTCGTGGCGGCCTCGCGGTAATTGGCAGACGTTCCGGCAATCCTCGTGGCGATCCAGTCGGTTGCCGGCCTCCAGTCCGTGATCGTGTCCGCGCTTGCGCTGGTGATGCCCGACGAACCGCGCGTGAACTGGAAGGCATCGTCACCGGTTCCGCCAGTCAGCCTGTCCTGCCCGGAACCGCCGTTGAGGAGATCGTCGCTTGATCCGCCGGAGAGGGAGTCCCGTCCCGAACCTCCGTAAAGGTTGTCGTAATTCGCCCCGCCGGAAATGCGGTCGTTTCCGCTGTCCCCGAACAGGAAGTCGAATCCGTAGCCGCCGATGAGATTATCGTTGCCCGATCCGCCATGGAGGTCGTCAGGTCCATCTCCCCCGTTCAGGTAGTCGTTGCCGTTGCCGCCCACGAGGATGTCATAACCCCAGCCGCCGTAGATGTCGTCGTTTCCGCCGAAGCCGTAGAGATCGTCGTCGCAGCCGAAGCCGTAAATCACATCCTGACGGGACGTTCCGTCGAGAAGATTGGGCCAGTCATCCCCATAGATGGTCGCCATGACTTCCTCCGAATGCGCCCCCTCGGGATTCTTCGAACGATCCGGGCCGTTTGTCGGAGATCGATTTTCAGACAGTCATTATATGCCTTCTCCCGCCGGCATGCGTGAAAATGCTGAGGCGGCTGCTGGATATTTTGCACTATGAAGCGGACGGGCGAAGCTGCGTCTGTGGGCAGAATATTCACGAGGAGAGGTGGTTCGACGAGCGGAAAGTCGGCCTCGGCCGACGATAGAACCCGCTGCAGCTTTTCAGGTCGAAGCTCCGAGTTGGCCCACGCCAGAACGCGCCGGCACCCGCTACAGGGGATGAGCTCGAGGGTGTTTTCTGTCTGTAGGATATTCTGTTGTCGCAGCCAGATGCACTTTTTGCGCTGGCCTTATGAATGCCGAAGCCCCCGTGTCATG
>NZ_JAGPUP010000530.1:0-53891 GCF_018069605.1 Microvirga sp. HBU67558
AGGCATCAGCACCCTCTTGGAATCATAGCGGCCTCGGCCACTCAACCCTTTTCGGGACGGGCTCTTAGGGTCGATGCTCACTCTGCCGCCGTCTTGTTGGAAGCTGAACCGTGCAGAAAGGCTTCCATGGCGGCAATCGTCTCCTCAGGTGCACTCAGGTTCGGGCAGTGGCCCGTCGCCTGCATCAGGACGAACTCACTGTCCGGCAGGTTCTGATGCACGTAGTGCCCAACCGCCTCGGGTGCAATCACGTCCTGCGAGCACTGGAGGATGAGCGCCTTGGTCTTCACCTTGCGCAGGTCAGCGCGGTTGTCCGAGAGAAATGTCACACGGGCGAAGTGCTTGGCGATGTCCGGATTGGTGCGGCAGAAGCTGTTGGTAAGTTCCTCGCCGAGTTCCGGCCGCTCCGGGTTGCCCATGATCACCGGAGCCATGGCGCTCGACCAGCCGAGGTGATTGCTGTCGAGGGAATCCAGCAGACCCTCGATATCCTCCTGCGTGAACCCACCCACAAAATCGGCATCATCGATGTAGCGTGGTGAGGGGCCAATGAGCACAAGACAATCGAACCGCTCCGGCTCCCGGATGGCAGCGAGAACCCCGATCATGGCACTGACCGAGTGTCCGACGAAAATGACATCCTTGAGGTTCAACGCGCGGCAGATCGCCAGGACGTCATCAGCATAGCCTTGGAGGGAATCGTATCGTGCTTGATCGAAAGCGGCAGCATCGGACTGCCCGTGCCCAACATAGTCGAAGAGGATGATCTTGTAGCGGTCCTGGAAAGCAGGGGTAATGAACCGCCACATGTTCTGATCGCAGCCATAACCGTGGGCAAAGATCATGGGCTGCTCGCCCTGGCCCAGAATCTTAACATTGTGTCGGACCAGAATGGAAGGCATGGGCACTCGATGGAATTCCACAGACTGGTTGGGAGGGTTGGCTCGTCAGGTTACCGGTCTCTCGAGCTGTGTCTACTCCCATATCGACATTCGGGATCGTACGTCAGCCCCTCGGCATTGCGTAATAAACTTACGAGTCCTGGATCCTGTGTTCAAGGTTTGAGTCAAATCACGAAGGTCCCGATCGGGTCAACTTCCGCAAGGTGCTGGAATCGGTGGTACAGGGTAGACTCCCACATCGAAAGCTGCCGGGGGCGACATTCGGAACTTGCACCGCCGCTCCTTGCAAGTTCTTTAGATCGATCTTCGTTGATCATTGTCGAATGGAACAGGATCATTGCACATGTTCCAGATCGTCGCCCGAGATCTACGCCACAGGGGCTTCGACAATGCACACGACGCCGGTGGGAGGAAAGGCAATCGTCACCTGTCCATCCAGATCCTGCGCCAAGGTGCGCTCGATGAGACGCGACCCAAAGCCCCGCCGACTCGGGGCGACCACGGGCGGCCCCCCGGCCTCCGTCCAGCGCAGAGTCAGCCGCGGTGGCGCGGTTCCATTTTGCAACTCCCATGACACCTCGATAGTGCCGGTCTTGTTGGACAGTGCCCCGTACTTCACTGCATTGGTCGCCAGCTCATGCAGCGCCATCGCCAGCGCGAGCGACATGCGCGGCGTGACCCGCACATGCGGCCCCTTGATGTGGAAGCGGCTCTCCTCCGAGATCTCGTAAGGCTTGAGAGCGTTGGCGACCACTTCAACCAGATCGGCGCCCTCCCAACTTTCGCGGGTGAGCACGTCGTGGGCTCGGGACAGAGCCAGCAGCCGCATCTCCAAAGCCTCGCGCGCGTCCGTTTTCGTCTCTGCGGTGCGCAAGGTCTGCGCCGAGATCGACTGCACGGTCGCGAGCGTGTTCTTGACCCGATGGTTCAACTCGTTGATGAGCACCCTCTGATGCTCGGCTGCGCGCCTTTCCTTCTCGAGCGCCGCCCTCAGCCGCTCCTCACCTTCGTGCAGATCCTCCAGGCGGGATCGCGCCTCATATTGCCGAAGCCGTCCCCGCAAGGCGGAACGGGCTACGCTCACCAGCGTGCCGGCATGAAAGGGGCGTTCCAGAAACACCACGTTGCCGAGGATCTCGGACAGACGCGCCAGGGCCGGATTTCGCTCAACCCCACCGCCACGACGGGTGAGAAGCACGAAGGCGAAGTCGGACCACGGCGGTTGATCCGACAGCCATTGGGAAAGCTCCTTCAGATTAGTGGTGCGGAACGCCTCATCCGTGACCAGAGCAAAACCCGCACCTTGCGCGATCTCGCGCAACAGTGTCGGAAGGTCGGGGCAGATCTCGGCCGCAATTCCCGCAGCTTGCAGGATGTCCGCCGCAACAGCCGCATCCCGTCCGTGCGGAGCCAGGATGAGCGCCCGCCCCGAACGGGACTGGGGTGTGTCGCTCATGCTCAGCGGTCTTCGAGCAGCCGGGACCGGTTGCCCTCGGCCAGGACCGGAGTGCCGCGTAGAACCCCCTGGAAGCCCGTTAAGGGCTCTCCGACGGCAATGCCTTTGGTGTCGATCCGGATCTCGCGGATGGTGTTCTCGTGCGTGCCAAACCGTTTCTTGATGACGGAGATCGCCCGCCGAACCTGGCCGAACGCCTCGAAGTAGCGCAGCAGGATGACTGTGTCGGCGAGATAAGTGACATCGACGGGCGACTTCATGTCGCCGACGAGTCCGTGCTGGGCCACGGTCAGGAAGGTCGAGGCCCCCTGCCGGTTCAGGTACTGCAACAGCTCATGGATATGCAGAGTCAGGAATTGCTCATCCGGCATGGCGGCTTGATAGCCGTTGAGGCCATCGATCACGACCGTCTTGACGCTGTTGCGATCAATCCTGGCCCGGACCCTGTGGGCGAACTCTCCTGGTGAGAGCTCGGCGGCGTCGACCTGCTCGATAAACAGGTGACCGCTGGCGCACAGCGCGTCCAGATCGATGCCCATCAGCCTGGTGCGGTCCTTGAGCAATCCAAGCTCTTCGTCGAAGATGAACAAGGCCGCCTTCTCGCCCCGTGCGGCGGCAGCGACGGCGAACTGGACAGCCAGCAGGGACTTGCCTGCCCCCGCAGGTCCCATGATCAAGGTACTGGAGCCCTGCTCGATGCCGCCGCCCAGGAGTGTATCGAGCTCACCAATGCCGCTGGTGAGCACATGGCGGTCAAAGCCTGTCTTGTGCTCGCTGGAGATAAGACGCGGAAAGACCTGCACACCCCCTTCGGCAATGATGAAGTCGTGGAAGCCACCCCGGAACGACTGGCCACGATACTTGATCACTCGCAGGCGGCGGCGCTCGGCGCCGTAGTTGGGCGTCAGCCCCTCCAGGCGGATGACGCCGTGGGCGAGGCTGTGAACGGTTTTGTCATTCGTGTCGGTGGTCAGGTCGTCCAGCATCAGCACCGTCGCGCCCTGCCGGGCAAAGTAGTGCTTCATCGCCAGGATCTGACGACGATAGCGCAGGGAGCTTTGCGCCAGGAGGCGGATCTCGGACAGGCTGTCGATCACGATGCGGACCGGCTGGACTCGGTCGATGGCCTCGAACACGGCCTTGGTGGTCTCACCCAGCTCCAGATCCGACGAGTAGAGCAGGCTTTGCTGGTGCTCGTCGTCAAGGAGGTTCTCCGGCGGCACGAGTTCGAACACCTCAACATCGCCGCCGATGGTCCAGCCATGTGACGCGGCTCCTTCGCGCAGCTCCTGCTCGGTCTCCGACATGGTGATGTAGAGCCCGGTTTCTCCGATCTTGGCTCCTTCGAGCAAGAACTGGAGCGCGATGGTGGTCTTGCCGGTGCCGGGGCTGCCCTCCAGGAGATAGACGTGCCCGGGGGACAAGCCGCCGACGAGAATATCGTCCAGCCCCGCAACCCCGGTCCGCGCTTTCGGGGAGGGTTGAGGCTTATCGGTCATGATGAAGTCCAATCTCTTGCTGAAGAGCGGCCGGAAGGGTGTGTGTCGGGATCAGCCCGAGCACGTCGGCGAGCGCCTGTTCGGCGTGCCAGAGGTCGTACTGTTGCTGGCGGTCAAGCCAGAAGTGCGGTGTCGTGCCCGAGAGACGCGCCAGACGCGTGGCCATCTCGGGACTGACGGCGGCCGTGCCGGCGAGAACCTTATGAAGCGTCTGGCGTGCGATGCGAAGCTCGCGGGCGGCTTGGCTGACGGAGAGATCAAGGCCAGGCAGGATCCGGTCACGCAGGATCAAGCCTGGATGAGCCGGAACTGCCGGAGGGGTGCCTCGGGAGGCTTTCATGATCGATCCTTGATGCTACACCTGTAGCGTTATGGGCGACAGGCCACCGAAAACAAGGGCTGCCGCTGATCTAAATATGATTGCTCCATCAAATCCTTCAGGAATGTCCGCTCGTCCCTCGTCACGCGCGGCCCAAAGGTCGGCTTGGGGTCAGGCAACGAAGTTCGCGGACCGTGAGGAAGGTCTGGTTACGCCAGGATTGCTGCCTTCAAGCGTAGGCCTCAGGAGTGCCAAAGGCGGACCTCGGACGAAGCAGCATAGGATACTGAGGTTTGAACCCTAATGGCCCTACCATCAATCCATCCTTCGCCGTGCCTATAGCGTCAGCCGGCTCAGGCTCGTTACAGGGCGGATACAACCTGAACCTCTACAATTTATCCAAAGTAGTGCTACCGAGCGCTGTGACCGCGAGCGATGCAGGATCGTTCAATCGAGGGACGACAGCTCCGAATACCGTGGCATCAGGCTGGTAGAGCAACCCGAACTGCGTGGCTGCTTGCTTCCAGCCCACAAGTGCTTTGGAAAGGGAGAAAGAACATGTCCAGCACCATTACTCTTCTTGCTTCTGCCGCAGCCCTGGCTCTCGGCATCGGCGCCGTCTCAGCCAAGGCGGCTGGCGAAGAACCCGTCAAGTCCGTCATCCTCGTCCATGGCGGCTTTGTGGACGGCTCCGGCTGGCAGAGCGTCTATAGTATCCTGAAGAAGGACGGCTTCGATGTTACTGTCGTGCAGAACTCTACGACCTCGCTCGCCGACGATGTAGCTGTAACGAAGCGCGCAATTGCGGCCGCCTCGGGCCAAGTGATCCTGGTCGGGCACTCCTACGGTGGTGTTGTGGTGTCCGAGGCAGGGACCGACCCAAAGGTTGCTGGCCTTGTTTACATCGCGGCCTTCGCACCTGATGCCGGAGAGTCGGTCTCAAGCTTGATTGCGAACCCGCCGCCTGGTTCCCCCGTGCCCCCAATCCTGGCCCCCATGGACGGGTTTCTCTTCCTCGATCGGGCCAAGTTTTTTGACTCGTTCGCCGCGGACGTTGACGTGGAACTCGCATCCTTCATGGCGGCTTCCCAGGTCCCCTGGGGCGTCGCCGCGCTGAAAGGAAAGGTGAGCGCGCCAGCGTGGAAGGGGAAGCCCACCTGGTATCTGGTGGCGACTGACGACAAAATGATCCCGCCCGCTGCCCAACGTCAGATGGCTGAGCGAGCGGGAGCCATCACCGTGGAAACGCCAGGCAGCCATGCGGTCTATGTCTCAACCCCCCAGGTTGTGGCCGACCTGATTGCCCGTGCTGCCGTCAACGCCGGGCTCCAATAGCCTCCCGTCTGGGCACTGGCTTATCCGGCGCCCAGATCCATTTTCCAACCGAATTGCAGGATCGTTCAATGCAGACCTAACTCTCTCGTCCAATCCTTCTCTGTGAGGCGCAGATCGAAGCAATAGGGACGAGGTACCCTGCATTGCGCTGCCATGTTAGGAATGGGGTGTCACGAGACGGAGGAGGTCGCCATGAGCCTCAACCTGCGATTGGTTGAAGTCGCCACGGTTCCAATTGGGCTGCCTCGCAAGACGGACAGAAAGCTTGCCGTCCGGGGGCTCTCAAGCTCTCGGCTGATCTCGGCTGATGTCTGCTACGGCTTCAAGTCTGTCGAGAGCAATGCAGAGTTTCCGAAGTGGGAAGACGCCTACAGCATTGGCGTGCGCTTCAACGATGAAAAGAGCGACGTCGTCATGGACGGCCGCACCATTTCGCGTCCGCACCGCAGGGGCGAGACGCATTTCCTATACGTGTCGGGCTTGGAGCACATCGACTTCACCACACCTCGCCATACGGTCGAAACCATCCTACAGCGGAGTTTCATGCGCGAGATCGCGGATGATCTCGAAGTGCCGCACGTGACGCATCTGGGCAAGAGCCTCTATCATGTGACGGACGATCCGGTCCTTCGCCGTCTCGCCCTGCGGATCTATCCCTACTTCGACGCACCAGAGACCATTGACCCGCTATTTGCGGATCACTTTATGTGGAGCCTCGGGATCTATGTATGCGCTACCTATGGAGATCTGGCCATGCGTCGTCCGGTCAGAGGCGGCTTGAGCACATGGCAAGAGCGGCTGGCGAAAGAGGTTATGGAGACCAGCGTGGTAGGTGGCATCGGACTGGCCGAACTCGCGAGCCTATGTGGACTGCGGACGAGCCAGTTCGCTCATGCTTTTAAGCGATCGACGGGCATGGCGCCCTATCAATGGCTTCAACGACGCCGCGTGGAGCGGGCGAAAGATCTCCTCACTTTCCGCGACACCTCCCTCGCGGACATCGCGTTGACGTGTGGCTTTTCCGACCAAAGCCATCTCACCCGCACGTTCGCACGCCTCGTCGGCACTACGCCGGGAGCGTGGAGAGCAACGATCCATTAAGAGCTCCGGCGCGGATAATTCGTAATGAAGGTACCGATAGAGCACGCTAGGTTTAGGACATCCCCGACGCAGACGATGACTGCTTTGGGTCAGGTAGTGAAATTCGTTCACTGACAGGAACATCCGATGTTCCTGTCCAAAGCGGAAATTCGCCCACCGTCCGGAACGTGCCAGGAACCGACCTTCCTTCCAGGCAGAACGTACGTCAAATCCGGAGTCACCGTCTCTTCGGGCAATGCCTCCTAGGAGCCGGGAAAGCACCGATCCGTATCCACGACAGGGTGGAAGTGTGCGACCAGCTCCGTCTTCAATCCTTGGCGAGTCAGTCGCCTCGCCAGGCCCTACTCGGAAATGCTTGATGCAATGGACGAGATCACATCGGATGCTTTGTCGAAAGCCGTGTCCCGATCCGTTATGCGATGGCGACGGGCGATATGATGGAAGTCGTTGTAAACGGTCCACACGGCACCGGTCTCACCCTCCGAAACCAGCAGCCGGACCGGCCAGTCGATCCCTGCATCTGGGTTGGACGTAATGAACTGCGAGCCGAGTGCCGGATTGCCGAACACCAGGAGCGTCGACGGCCTCAGCTTGATCCCGGCCTCGGAGGCGAGCTTCGATTGGTCGACCGCGAGGAAGAACATGATGCCTTTCGCCGCAATGTCCTGCTTGATCCGGTCGATGGTCTCGTTGAACGGGTAAGCGCTCTTGACGCGGACGAGCCCGTTCTCGAGCACCTGGTGGGTCGAGTCCTCCGCCCTTGCACCGACGGGCACGAGGGCGAGGGTGAACGGGATGAGGGTCGCTGCGGCGAGAGCTGCGATGCGGGCTGTCATGGATCGGTCCTCCTGGTTGCCGCTCACGCGCTGTTCGTGAGCCATGCCGCAAGCATGAGGCCATGCGTTCTCCGCCTGAAATTCCGAATGGCTTTCAAGTCCATATCCTCAGGCTATCGTCAGCCGAAGGGCAGACCGTGCGGACGTCAGCCCCGCTCGATCCAGCCGGCCACCCCATGATAGACGGCAGCTATCGGCTCCATCGCAAGCCGGTATTTCACCTGTCCTTCCGTTGCCATGACCATGGCTCGTGCGGACGCCGTCGTGGCGCCGCTCCACGAATGGAGGAAACAACCGATGACCACCCGAACCACGATCAGCGTTGCCGCGGCCATGGCGGCGTCCCTCGCCTATGCCGCGGCGACTGCCGCCCATGCGCAGCCCAAGCGCCCACCGACGGCCGACCAGGAAAAGTGCTTCGGAGTTGCCCTCAAGGGACAGAACGACTGTGCGGCCGGCCCCGGCACCACCTGTGCCGGCACCTCCAAGATCGACTATCAGGGCAACGCCTGGAAGATCGTGCCCAAGGGTACCTGCACGACCGTGATGGCCCCCGGCAACCGCATGGGCAGCCTGCAAGCGGTCAACCGCGACCTTCCACCGTCCTGATCGACCTGCCGGGACACAGTTCCGGGCCCAACGATGGACGTACCAAGCGCCCGGGATCCGCTTTGTTTGGGCCCGGGCCGTCATTGAGCACAGGACAGGAGGATGCCATGACTGCACCAGCCTCTCGCACACCTTCCAGCCTCGGGGTGCTTCCCGCACGGGCCGGACTGGGGTTGAAGCCCCGGCATTACGGGGAGATCCTCCAGGCCTTACCCCCAGTCGGGTTCTTCGAGGTGCATGCGGAGAACTACATGGGCGACGGCGGACCGCCGCACCGGTACCTGGAGCGGATTCGAGCCCATTATCCGTTGTCGGTGCACGGCGTGGGTTTGTCCATCGGCGGCGACCAGCCGCTCGACAAGACGCATCTCGCCCGCCTGCGTCGCCTGATCGAGCGCTACGAGCCCGAGTCGTTTTCCGAGCACCTCGCCTGGTCCACGCACGACACCGTGTTCCTCAACGATCTGCTGCCGGTGCCGTACGATGGCCCGACCCTGAGGCGGGTCTGCGAGCACGTCGACGAGGTCCAGGAGACCTTGGGGCGGCGCATGCTGCTGGAGAATCCTTCCACCTACATCGCCTTCGAGCAAAGCGACATGTCGGAGATCGATTTCCTGCGCGAGATCGCGTGCCGGGCCGGCTGTGGGCTTCTTCTCGACGTCAACAACGTGTTCGTCTCGGCCACCAACCATGCTTACGATGCAACAGCCTATCTCGACGCCTTTCCTGTCGAATACGTCGGCGAGATCCATCTTGCCGGGTTTGCCGAGGACCAGGGCGATACCGGGGACCGGCTCCTGATCGATGCCCACGGCACTCCGGTGGCGGACATCGTTTGGAGGCTGTTCGAGCTGACTCTCCGGCGGACCGGACCGGTCGCGACGCTGATCGAATGGGACAATGACGTTCCCGCATTTCCTACTCTGATGACCGAGGCCAGGAAGGCGGATCGCGCCCTGGTAACGGAGAGATACCGCCGCAGGGCCGTGCTCGAGTTCACGTGAGGTCCGTCATGCTGTCGCTGCGTGCGCTTCGGAAGCACTTTTCCCTAGCCTTGCTCGACCGCACGCGTGAGGCCCCGCCGGGGATCCATGCGGCAGGGAGGAACCGGGCCGGGCACCGCTTCAATGTCTACCGCAACAATGTTTTCGTCAGCCTGACCGAGGCTCTCGTGGCCCGGTTTCCTGTCTGCCACGCTCTTGTTGGAGACGAATTCTTCCGCGCCACGGCCCGGGTGTTCATCGAGCTGTCGCCACCCCGCTCGCCTGTTCTCATGACCTATGGCGACGACTTCGCGAACTTCATCGAGACCTTCCCACCCGCAGGCCCAGTCCCATACCTGGGCGATGTGGCCCGCCTTGAGGCAGCGCTGACGCGCGCCTATCACGCGGCGGATGCTTCTCCGCTCACCTTCGATGAACTTGCCGCTCTTGCGCCAAACCGGTGGGACGACACCCATCTCAAGCTACATCCCTCCGTGCAGATCGTGACGTCGCAGTACCCGGTCGTGTCGATTTGGGAAGCCCATACCCACTCGGGTGAATCACCCATGATCGACGGCTCGAACGGAGAGGACGCCCTCGTGGCCCGCCCGGATCTCGACGTGGAGGTCCACCGCCTCCCCCCTGGCGCAGCCACCTTCCTGATGGCGCTCCTGAAGGGTGCAAGTTTGAGGGCTGCCGCCGATGGGGCAGCGGCTGATCCGGATTTTGATCTGATCACCACGTTGTCGGGAATTCTCGCCGTCAGGATCATCGTAGGCATCCACCGCCTGGGACATCAGGGGTTATAGAGCCCAAGCGGGAGGCAGAATCCATCGGCGGCGGCAATCGGAACCTTCGGTGCCGTAACGGGAGCAGTCCAAAGTCTAGCCTTCCGAGGTTTCCACTCTGGAACGACACTCCGGAAAACTCCGATCTTCATGCCTTGGCCGTCAGGCCGCACGCCGTCGGTAGCCCGTTTCGGCAGGTGCCGCAGCCGTATTCGCTCGCGCGGCCCCGATCATGTGCCGGAGCATGTCCAGAACGGTCGTGACTGACGGGTGATCCAGGACGATATCCCCCTGTTGCGACTCGCGCGCCTCCGACGCAGCAATGATGACCGCGCGCTTCCTCTGGTGGTCGTGGTATTCGTCGGCGAGGATCCAGCCATCGATGAGACCTGGCAGGCAGGCACGCGTGTAAAGCCAACCAACCGGCCTGCTCCAGTCGCGCAATGCGAAAAAGGCTTTCTCTGCGGTCTCTGCCGCGGTGACCCGGTGTCCTGCATCCCGCAACCTCTGTGCGAGGGTCTCGCGGAAGATGTGATTGTCGTCCACGACGAGGACATGTTCGGCTTCGCTCGTGCTCATCATAACCTCCTTGCGCCAAGCCTGACCCAAGGGGCTTCGGCTATTTGGTGCAGAGAGGATGGCAGTTGGCGAGCACGAGCGGAAATATCGGTCGGCTTCCGCGATCATAGAAAGGCTCTATGGACCGCGGCATTGATGGCGCTCTCAATCGTGCTGATCCACGCCTCAAGCCGCATGAAGTAGGTTCGGGAGTGGTACCCGACGCGAGCTGTCATTCTGGTTAGCGATGAGTGGAGGTGCTTGGCATCCATCAGGTGAGATCTCCCCTGCTTCACGAGACACCCATGGTCGCAGAATGTCCCATAGCAGGAGGCTATGGGTTCGATGGCTTTCGGGCATTTCAGATCCAGAGCGCCTGGTGGCTTGATGGAGGGGCGTTAGGGCGGATCCATGCACTGCGCCCGAACATCAACAGACAGGAGGACGAGATGCCGCTCCTTACGCCAGTCATCCTGGGCTCGGTCCGCTCCGACAGGCAGGGGCTGCGGGCCGCCCGCTTCATCATCCGTCACCTCGAGGAGCGCGGGTATGAAGCGCCCCTTGTCGATCCCCTTGAGCTGAGCCTCCCCCTGCTCGACCGCATGTACAAAGAACATCCCAAGGGGCAGGCGCCCGAGGTCCTCGAGCGTCTCGCCGAACTCCTCCGAAAATCCGATGCGTTCGTGGTGGTGTCGGGCGAGTACAACCACAGCATCCCGCCGGCCCTGTCGAACACGCTGGATCACTTCCTGGAGGAGTATTTCTGGCGCCCGTCAGCGATCGTCTGCTACTCGGGCGGGCGCTTCGGCGGCGTTCGGGCCGCCATGCAGCTTCGCACCATGCTGGGCGAGATCGGGACCCCGAGCATTCCATCCCTGCTACCCATTCCCGAGATCGGCACGGCCCTCACCCCCGACGGACATGCGCAAGTGCCCTGGCTCGACAAGGCGGCCGGCCGCTTCGTGAGTGAACTCGCCTGGTATGCCGAGGCCCTGCACCGCCAGCGCGCGGAGGGAACGCCTTACTGACCAGTCGGCACTTGGGAACCGGCGGCGCTGGCTGTGTCACCAGTCCATCCAGACAGGATAGCAACCGGCTATGGGATCGATGGCTCCTCGGTATTTCCGGCGCGGACCGGCGGGTGGTGTGATATCGGGACAGGATCGGCATCCTCCGGTCCTGAACCAAAGGAGGCTCCACGATGTCCATCAAAGCTTTGGTCGATCGGGGCATTGCTCTCGCTGACGCCGTTCCCGACAGTCTCGTCTCGCTGATCGCCCGCCTTGCCGCCGGCGGGGTCTTCTGGCGCTCGGGCCAGACGAAGATCGAGGGATTCCACATCAAGGACTCCACGTTCTTTCTGTTCCACGAGGAGTACATGGTTCCGCTGCTCCCGCCCGATTTCGCCGCGTACCTGACGACCTTCTCCGAGAATGTCTTCTCGGTCCTGCTGATCGTCGGTCTCGCGTCGCGCCTGTCGGCGGCCTGGCTGCTCGCCATGACGGCCGTGATCCAGGCCTTCGTCTATCCAGGCGGCTGGCCGGACCACATCCTCTGGGCCACGGCCCTCCTGGTGGTCATCAGCCGAGGGCCCGGCACCCTCTCCCTCGACCACCTCCTGTTCCGCAGGCCGCAGGTCGCCGCTTTCACCCGATGAACCCTTCACGAGAATGCGTCGGAACCCGACGAAAGGAGCCTGACATGAACGAGGTATCTCACACCGGGCGGCCCCGGGTCGTGATCGTTGGCGCCGGCTTTGGGGGGCTGACGGTCGCGAAGGCCCTCGCCGACACACCGGTCGACGTTACGGTCATAGACCAGCGGAACCACCATGTGTTCCAGCCGCTGCTGTACCAAGTGGCGACGGCGGCGCTATCGCCGGCCGATATCGCCTCGCCCATCCGCACGATCCTCAAGGGCCAGCGGAACACGTCGGTGATGCTGGCGAAAGCCACCGGCATCGACACGGACTCCGGCGAGGTTGTGGCGGGAGATCGCCGCATTCCGTTCGACTATCTCGTGCTCGCGACCGGAGCCCGGCATGCCTATTTCGGTCACGACGACTGGGAGGCGTTCGCGAAAGGGATCAAGACGATCGACGATGCCACTGGCCTGCGCCGCAGGATCCTGCTGGCCTTCGAGAAGGCCGAGTTCGAGACGGACCCGGAGGAGCGCAGCCGATTGCTCACCTTCGTGGTGGTCGGGGGTGGCGCGACAGGCGTCGAAATGGCGGGAGCCATCGCCGAGCTGGCCCGTGAGGCCCTGGCGGCCGACTTTCGCTCGATCGACCCGACCCATGCTCGCATCGTCCTGGTCGAGGCGGGCCCGCGCCTTCTGCCGGTGTTCGAGGAGCATCTCTCGGAGGCGGCACGGTGCTCGCTCGAGGAACTCGGGGTCGAGGTTCGGGTCTCGACGGCCGTCACGGGCTGCGATGACGCCGGCGTCTTGCTCGGGGACCAGCGCATCGGGACGCGCGCCATCCTCTGGGCCGCGGGCGTGCAGGCCTCGCTCGCCGGTCGATGGCTGGGGGCCGAAACCGATCGGGCGGGGCGCGTCAGGGTCGCACCCGATCTCAGCGTGCCGGGGCACCCGCAGATCTTCGTCATCGGTGACACGGCCCATGTGCTCGATATGGACGGGAAGCCTCTCCCGGGGGTCGCCCCCGTGGCGAAGCAGGAAGGAAAATACCTTGCCAAGCTGATCCGGACACGGGTTGCCGGGGGCGATCTTCCGCCCTTCCGCTACCGCGACCCAGGGGCGCTGGTCACCATCGGCCGCAAGAGGGCCGTGGTGCAGTTTCGCCGGCTCCGCCTCAGCGGCTACCTGGCGTGGTGGCTCTGGAGCTTGGCGCACATCTACTTCCTGATCGGCTTCCGCAACCGATTGGTCGTGGCGATGAACTGGGCCTGGACCTATGTCAGCCTCCAGCGCGGCACACGCCTCATCACAGGATCCGATCCTGGCCTCGACCAGGTCGCTTCGGAAACAGCGATCACGAAGCCTCACCTGAAGGGAGTGGCGTAGCTCTCATTGGGCTAGCTCAAGGGGTGGGTGCTCGAGAGCCACTCGCTCCTTCTCGGCCTTTGCGGCGATCGCGGGCTGGCCCAGCCAGCGGGCCCGCATCGCCTCCTTGACCAGAGCGCCGACCGCGGGCGAGTGCGGCCGCCCGCGGACAGTCACCAAGTTCACCTCGCGCCAGAACTCGGGATCGACCATGGGGCGGCAGACCACCATGGGATGCTTGGCGCAGCTCTGCGTCATGAAGCCGAAGCCGAGCCCGGCGGCGATCATGGCGAGGATCCAGTCATCGCGTTCGCTCCGGTAGACGGTCGCGCATCCCTCGAAGCCATGCTCGCGCCAGAGCGCTCCGGCATAGCAGAAGAACTCGCAATTGACCCGGTTGAGATAGCGGTCGCCCGTGAGGTCGCTCGGGCGGATCGTGTTGCGCTGCGCCAAGGGATGGTTGGGCGACACCACGATCATGAACTGCTCCCGGAACAGGGGCATGTAATGCAGGCGCTCATCCGGCTCCTGGCCCGGGATGCAGTAGATGGCCACCTCGAGATCCCCACTGAGGAGGCGGTCCTCCAACTGGGCCGCGCTGGCATCCACCACTTCGAGCTCGATTCCGGGGTGCCTGGATTGAAGTCCGCTCACCAGGTCGATGAGTTCGTCCGGCTGGATCGTGCACATCACCCCGAGCCTCAAACTGGTCTTCTTGAGCTTGGTGAAGTCGAGGGCCTGCCTCTTGGCCTCAAGCGAGTGCGTATAGACCTCCTCCAGATGCGGCTTCACCATCCGGCCGAGCTCCGACAGGTGGGTGTTGGCGCGCTCCCGATGAAAGAGCTGGCCGCCCAGTTCCTCCTCGAGGAGCTTAATCACCCGCGTCAGGGAGGGTTGGGCCACGTTGCAGCGGTCCGCCGCCCGCGTGAAGTTGAGTTCCTCGCACACGGCCAGGAAGTACCGGATCTGGTGCATTTCCATGGGATCCTCCTTCGAGAGCATTCTCCAGGGATCAGTGTCCGCGCTGACAAGCTCGCACCCTTAAAATACCACCTGCGGCTCTGGAGCCGCGATAGCTTTTGGCTATCGAGTCGAGGTCGGCTCGGCATTTCACTTCCGTCTCCGCCTGCCTGACCATCCGATCACCGCATCGCGCTGGCTCCCGAAGGTGCCTCCATCCGGGCGCGGCGGAACAGAGGAGACATCGACATGCTGAACCGAATTCAAGGCGCTCATATGATCCGGACCGGGCTTTGCGCGGCTACCCTTGCGGCAGGTGCCTTCCTTTCCCTCTCTGCCCAGGCCGGGGAGTGCCCGGCGGACAAGGTCAGCCCCGGCGTCCGCACGCAGGGCGAGATGCAGCCCAAGGGCGTCACGGACACGGTGCTCGCCTCGATCGACCTGTCCAAGGAGAAGGTTAACCTCGCTGATCGCCAACTGCGGACGCGGAAACTGGTCGTCCAGCCCGGCGGGATCGTGCCCTGGCACAGCCACGAGGACCGTCCTGCCCTGATCTACGTCGTTTCTGGCACGATCGAGGAATATGCCAGCAACTGCTCGGTGCCGATCGTCCATAAGGCCGGCGAGGTCTCGGTCGAGAAGAGCGGGGTTCAGCACTGGTGGAAGAACACCGGCAAGACCCCGGTGGTGCTGCTGTCGTCCGATGTATTCCACGACATGCCCAAGGCAGACCCTCACATGATGTGATGCGTTCGGCTGCCCCGGCTGGTGCCCGGTCCGTCAGGCCCGGCACCAGTCCACCCTCCTGCGACAGGAGATGACGATGACCACATCCAGCCAACACGAAGCGAGGTCGATGCATGGCCATCATGCCGGCACGATCGAACGGACTCTTCTTATTGGCCTGATTGCCTTCCTGACGGTAGTCGATCTCTTTGGGACACAGGCCATCCTGCCGGCCTTGGCCCGGAGCTACGGCGTGAAACCCGCCGCCATAGGCTTTGCCGTCAATGCCACCACGATGGGCATGGCGGCCGCCTGCTTAGGCGTCGCCTACTTCAGCCATCGCATCGATCGCCGGCGCGGCATCCTGATCAGCCTCACGGTACTGGCGATCCCGACGGCACTGCTGGCCATCGCGCCTGACCTCGCGACCTTCACGGTGTTGCGGATCGCCCAGGGGCTGTGCATGGCCTCCGCATTCACATTGACCCTGGCCTATCTCGGCGAGCATTGCAGCGCCACGGATGCGGGCGGGGCCTTCGCGGCCTACATCACCGGCAACGTCGCCAGCAACCTCTTCGGCCGGCTTCTGGCGGCGGGACTTGCCGATCATCTCGGCCTGCCGGCGACCTTCCTGTCCCTGGCGGGCCTGAACCTCCTCGGTGCCGTGATCGTCTATGTTTGGCTCACGCAGGCCGCGATGATGACGGATCAGGGCGGATCCGGCCCGTCACCGTTCTCCGTCTGGGCGGAGCACCTGCGCAACCCGCTCCTGCGCCCCAGCTTCGCCATCGGCTTCTGCATCCTGTTTGCCTTCATCGGCACCTTCACCTTCGTAAACTTCGTGCTGGTGCGTGAGCCGATCGCACTCAGCCAGATGAGCCTCGGGCTCGTGTACTTCGTCTTCGCCCCATCCATCGTCACCACCCTGTTGGCCGGCCGTGCGGTGCAGCGGTTCGGGACCCGGCCGACCTTCTGGGGCTCGCTGGCCATCGCAGGCTTCGGCCTGCCCCTCCTGGTCGTGCCGAACCTCCCGGCAGTTCTGATCGGCCTGATGCTCATCGGTGGCGGCACGTTCTTCGCCCAGGCGACCGCCACAGGCTTTGTCAGCTATGCGGCCACGATGGACCGGGGCTCGGCAAGTGGGCTCTATCTCGCCTCCTACTTCTCGGGCGGGCTGGTGGGCAGCGCAGTCCTGGGGCAGGTCTTCGATCGCTTCGGCTGGGGAGCGTGCGTCACGGGTGTCGGGATCTCGCTCCTGGCCGCCTCGCTTCTGGCCGTACGGTTGCGGCCCATGGCCGAGAGCCCGTTGCCTGAAACCGGGCGCGATGTCCCGACGCCAGCCCCGGCCGCGGTCCACTAGGCGTAGCCGGGCGGCTCGATAGCGGGCCTCTATCAATACGGGAGCGAGGCGGCATTTCGGGTCCGATCCTCCCCCTGCCATCGTCGAACGGGTCGGATGACGCTCCGCCCCAACAGCGCACCACCATCAGGAGGATTACCATGAACGTCGCCTTCACCCAGCCCGCGACCGGTTCCGCAAAATCTCTGGACGGCAAGGTCGCCCTCGTCACCGGTTCCACCAGCGGCATCGGACTCGGGATCGCCCGCGCCTTCGCCTCGGCCGGAGCCTCTGTTGTGATCAACGGCTTCGGCAAGCCGGAGGAGGTCAACGACACCCTCGAGTTCCTCCAGCGCGAGACGGGCGGCAAGGCGATCTATTCGGCAGCCGATATGACCAAGCCGGACGAGATCGCCGGCATGGTGAGCCTTGCCCTGGAGGCCTTCGGCCGCCTCGATATCCTGGTCAACAATGCCGGCATCCAGCACGTCAGTCCGATCGACCAGTTCCCGGTCGAGAAATGGGACGCGGTCCTGGCGATCAACCTGTCCTCCGCCTTCCACACCATCCGCCTCGCCGTTCCGGCCATGCGGCGCCAGGGCCGGGGACGCATCATCAACATAGCCTCGGCGCATGCACTCGTCGCCTCCCCGTTCAAGGCCGCCTACGTGGCGGCGAAGCACGGGATCGTGGGCCTAACCAAGGTGGTCGCTCTCGAGACGGCTGAGGAAAACATCACCTGCAACGCCATCTGCCCGGGTTATGTCTTCACCCCGCTGGTCGAGGCCCAGATCGAAGGACAGGCCAAGTCCCACGGCATCCCGCGCGAGCAGGTGATCCGGGACGTGCTGCTGGCACAGCAGCCGAACAAGCGCTTCGCCACCGTGGAGGAGATCGGGGCTTTCGCAGCGTTCCTGGCCAGCGATGCCGCGGCCTCGATTACGGGCTCCGCCCTGCCGGTCGACGGCGGCTGGACGGCTCACTGAGGAGGACGCCATGCTCAAACATGTCACACCCGACACCCAGAGGAACAACAAGGGCTCCGACGCAGCGGTGATCGGCGAACTCGAGCGGACTGGAACCCCGCCTGAAACGATCACCGAACAACGGCTCCCGGACGTCATACCGGCCCGCCTCCGCCGCATCCCGAAGGAGCTCGGACAGATCGTTCTCGTTCTCCAGGGTGGCGGCGCGCTCGGCGCCTATCAGGTTGGCGCCTATCAGGCCCTGCATGAGGCCGGGGTTGAGCCCGACTGGGTGATCGGCACTTCGATCGGCGCGATCAACGCCAGCCTGATCGCCGGCAACGCGCCGGAGGATCGCATGGAGCGGCTTCAGGAGTTCTGGAGCCGCATGCAGCACAGCCCTTGGATGGAGCTCCTGGGCGCGTGGCCTCTCGTGGGACCGTTGGCCACGAACCTGACGACCATCGCTCAGGGCATTCCGGCCTTCTTCCGGCCGAACCTGCCGGCTTTCCTTGGCCTCCAGATACCCTTGGGATCGGACTCTGCCGGCTACTACGATACCTCGCCTCTGGCCCGCACCCTGTCCGATCTCGTCGACTTCGACCGGATCAACGGCAGGCAGACGCGTCTCACGGTGGGAGCCGCCAACGTGCGCACCAGCGAGATGCGCTACTTCGATAGTCGCGACATGGATCTCGATGTCCGGCACGTCATGGCCTCCGGCGCTCTGCCGCCTGCCTTCCCGGCCGTGAGGATCGACGGCGATCTCTACTGGGACGGCGGCATCCTGTCGAACACGCCGGTCGAGGCCGTGTTCGACGACAATCCACGGAAAAACTCGGTCATCTTCGCGGTCCACATCTGGAATCCGCAGGGATCCGAACCGGATACCATCTGGCAGGTGATGAGCCGGCAGAAGGACATCCAGTATTCCAGCCGCGCGGTCAGCCACATCACACGGCAGAAGCAGATCCATCGGTTGCGCCACGTGATCGCTGAGCTCGTGCGGCGGCTGCCGGAGAAGCAGCGGAAGACCGAGGCGGTGCGGGAGCTGGCGGCTTACGGCTGCCTGACCCGCATGCATGTGGTCCGGTTGCTGGCGCCGCCTTTCGAGGGGGATGACCACACTAAGGACATCGACTTCAGCCCGCGGGGCATCCGCCGCCGCTGGGAGGCGGGCTACGCCGACACGAGCCGGGTTCTGGAACTGGCACCGTGGTCGGGTGACTTCGATCCAGTCGAGGGCTTCATCCTGCACGAGGCCCGGCCCGGGATAATGATGACGGCGGGCTGAGCGCGGTCTGGGATCATAGGTTTTGTTGCGGAACCATCCCGATAAGGTATGCGCCGATGGGAGCTGGCGCCCTTGTTGTAGCCCGATACGCACCAATTTCCGCAATGGGTCAAACTGAGCCATTGAGTTCTTGCCTGTGAAGGTCAGCTCACGCCTCCAATGCGGAATTATGGCTAAGGTCAGCCCGGTGCCAACAAGCGACATTTCGGTGTGTTGCCACACTTCGAGCAGGAGAGAACTCGGCGATAGTACTGCCCGATTGCTAGCGATGCTGTCTGCCAGCGGTTCAGAGCTGATGATGATCACGGCCATTGTGCGCTTTCCCCTGCCCGAAGGTCTCTCATCCGACGAGGTGAAGGCCGCCTATGAGCACTTCGCACCCCAGTTCCGGGGAGCGGCAGGGCTGATCCGGAAATACTACTTGCTCGGCGCGGAGCGGACGGGAGGCGGCGTGTACCTGTGGGAGAGCCTCGAGGCCGTAGAAAGGATGTATTCCGACGCCTGGCGGCAGCGGATTGCCGAGCGTTTCGGTGCGTCTCCGCAGATCGAGTACTTCGACACGCCTCTCGTGATCGACAATGCGGCCGCATCAGCCTGAGCACGAAGTGGAAGATCGGAAGGGCTCGCCACGTGGTGGTGCTGCCCTCGAGATCCGCCTTGATCTGGATTAATGCCGCGGCCGGAGAAGGCGCCATGCTTTGCCCAGGTTCGATGGGAAAGATCCCTTGGTCCACCACCAGGCTGCCGGATGATTCCTGCGGCAACCTGCTTGATCTTCGGGTATGATCAGGGACGAGCGAGCTTTTCACGAGCCGTACCAACGGCGGAGGGCTCCATGACCATCAATGATGAGCGTTTGCAGGCCGGGAATGGGTCGAAGGCTGACCGGGTCTATGCACCGGACATCCTCCCGAGGCTTCAGTCGCTGCTCGCGATCCTGGCTGATTTGGACGTCGCCCACGGAAGCAACCTGCTGGTGATCGAGAGCAGGCCGATGGCCGAGGCCCGCAAGGAGCAACTGATCGCTAATCTCTGGCAGTCCCATTGCAGGCGGCGCGCCCCTTACCTTCGCGAAATCGAGGCCCTCAGGGCGCGGATGGAAGCCGCATTCCATTGAGGCGATGCCATGAGGGCCATGGTTCTCCGCAAGGTGCGCACAGATCTCGTGATGGAGGAGCGCCCGGTTCCGCCCCCCGGACCAGGCGAGATCCGTGTCATTGTGGAAGCCTGCGCGGTGTGCCGGACCGATCTCCATGTGGTCGACGGCGACCTGCCGCACCCCAGGCTACCCGTCATTCCCGGCCACGAGATCGTGGGACGGGTGGAGGCACTCGGATCCGGGGTCCGGAGTCATAAGCCGGGGGACCGTGTGGGCATTCCGTGGCTCGGCCATACCTGCGGTCACTGTCCCTACTGCGCCTCAGGCCATGAGAACCTGTGCGACGAGCCGCTGTTCACGGGCTACACCCGCGACGGCGGCTTCGCCTCCCACGTCATCGCTGACGCAGAGTATGCCTTCGGACTGCCGGAGGACGGCGATCCCATTGCACTGTCTCCGCTCCTCTGTGCCGGCCTGATCGGCTGGCGCTCGCTGGTGGCTGCCGGTCCCGGCGAGCGGATCGGCATCTACGGCTTCGGTGCGGCGGCTCACATCATCACGCAGGTCTGCACCTGGCAGGAACGGCACGTCTTTGCGTTCACGCGTTCGGGCGATCTCGCCGCCCAGGAGTTCGCGCGCTCGCTCGGAGCGGTCTGGGCCGATGGCTCCAACGAGGCGCCGCCCGAAAGTCTCGACGCAGCGATCATCTTCGCGCCCGTGGGCGATCTCGTACCCCTAGCGCTCAAGGCCGTGCGCAAGGGCGGCCGCGTGGTCTGCGGCGGCATCCACATGAGCGACATCCCGAGCTTCCCTTATCGGCTTCTCTGGGAGGAGCGGCAGGTTGTCTCCGTCGCCAACCTGACCCGACGGGACGCCGCGGATTTTCTGGCGATCGTTCCCAGGGCCCGGATCAGGACCCAGACGGTGCGCTACCCACTGGAGGCCGCCAACGAGGCCTTGGATGACCTCCGGTCGGGACGGCTCCAAGGGGCCGCGGTCCTGGTCCCCTGATGCAGGAAGGAAGCAGATGTCATTGCGTCCGGAAATCGAATCACAGGTTCAGAGGGAGAAAATCATGATCGAGAACATTCGCAGCGTCCTGATCGGGATCACGGAAGAAGGCGAAGCCGAGGAACGGTCGTCCGCGTTGCCCTACGGGCTTTCGCTCGCCCGGCAGGCGGACGCCCATGTCACTGTCGAGGCTGCCTCCCTGAAGCTCACCCTGACCCATGCCTTCGTCAGCGCCATCGCCGAAGGACTGGTGGCCGCCGAGAACCGCCGGCTGGATGCGCTTGCGCGCGCGGTCGCCGACTCGTCCCAACGGGCCGCGGCCGCATCGGGCGTTGCCTGCACCACACAGGCGCCGCAGCTCGCCTATCCGGCGCTCATCAAGAGCTTTACCTCCCTTGCCCGCGCCCATGATCTGTCGATCCTCGACTCCGAGCCGATTGCCCTGGCCGTTGATCGCGGGCTGATCGAGGCCGTACTGATGGACAGCGGCCGGCCGCTCATCGTCGTGCCACAGGGTCGCGAGGCCTTCGCGGGAGACAGGATCGTCGTGGCATGGGATGGCAGTGCCAAGGCGGCACGTGCCCTGAACGATGCATTGCCGTTCCTGCGGGCTGCCACTCAGGTCGAGCTGGTCAGCGTCACGGGCGAGAAGGACCTGGAGCACACGGTGCCTGGTGCTGAGATTGCACCGCACCTCACTCGTCATGGCGTCACGGTGAACGTCCTCGCGCTGCCTGCGATGAAGGCGGACGTGGCCGAAACCCTACGCAACCATGCCCACCTTACGCGTGCCGACATGATCGTGATGGGTGCCTATGTCCATTCACGCCTGCGCGAGATGGTGCTCGGCGGTACGACACAATCGCTGCTCAAAAACGCGCCTGTGCCCCTGTTCCTCTCCTACTGAATGCAAGCGCACGCAACTCGAAGATTATGACCTGCCGATGGGCTCTACCCCTGAATGGATTGCAGGTAGGCGAGCAGATCGTTGATCTGAGCCGGGTCGAGCTGGAACTGGGGCATGGACGGGTGGCCCGTCGTGATGCCTTCCGCAAAGGCCTCAGCGAGGTCCTCAACGGGATAGCGCGTGTGCAGGGTCCGGAAGGGTGGCGCCTCCGGAATGGGGCTTTCGCCGAAACGCCCGATGGCATGGCATTGAGAGCAGTTCGTCTGTGCGAACGTGAACCCACGCTGCACCCGTCCGGACTGGGCCATGGCAGCCGACGAGGCGCTAGCGAGAACAAGGGAGAGGACAGCCAGCCGCCGCATCATCGATGCCCCCCTGCCATGCCGGGTTGCGCTGGCGTCACCGAGACGACCTGGAACGTGTAAGGCTTGTCGTCATCGTCCTCGATGGTGACGTATTCGCCCTCAATGAAACGATGCTGATGCAGGTGATAGCCCGCTTCTTCGTCGCCAAGCTGATCCTGGTTGTAGTCGATCATCCAGGTCGCTCCGCCGGCTCCGCCTGGTCGATGGACCAGAACACCCTGGCGGTCACCCTCGTCGGCCCAGAAGCGCCTGACCCGGCAGTGATTCCGTCTCGCTCCCCATTCTTTCTGATCGAGGCGCCCCTCTGCATCGAGCGGCGCGGTGATCTCATAGCCGTGACGGGAACTTCCTTCGGGGAACTGCTTGCTGCGGGCGAGGTGCAGCGTGATGTGATGGAGCATCAGTCCCTCCCGGGCATGGCCACGGCTCAAGCAGGCCATACCATTGTGGCAAAGCGTAGGATCCAACTCGCCTCGCCGCCTTGATCCTGATCAACACGGAACCAAACGTGGATCGGAAAGCCGATGCGAGGCTACCCGCGCGCTCCATCCTTCAGGGCATCCCTGATGCGCCGGATGATGACCCCTTTCGCGTTTCTGCCAGCCGCCGCCTCCACGGCATCGTTGATCTCGAGAAGCAGTTCCGCGTAGTCGTTGTGCCAGTCGCGGTGCCCGGCGCTCGCACTCGGCAGACGCTCCTCACGGCGCTCGATCCGGACTGCTTGGTCGCCTGCCAGATCATAGACGTCGTCGATCTCCGGAATGATCGCGCCGGGCGCGTGATCAAGATCGGCTAGGGACGCTTGCAGCGCCTTGAGGGGCGGGTCTTCTCCATGCACGAGGAAAACCCCGCGCCGGACTGGAAGACGCTCGGCGAGCCAGGCCTTCAGCTCCGGCCCGTCCGCATGGCCCGAGTAGAGATCGAGTGTCCGCATGCGGGCCCGGACCTTCACCTCCTCACCGTGGATCCGGACCTTCAAGGCACCATCCTGAAGGATCCGGCCGAGCGTGCCCTGCGCCTGAAACCCGACGAAGAGAACGGTGGCCTCGTCCCGCCAGAGCCAAGCCTTCAGGTGATGCCGGATGCGGCCTGCCTCGCACATCCCGCTGGCGGCGATGATGATGTGGAAGCTGTGGATGCGGTCGATGGCCTTGCTCTGCTCGACAGTCTCCGTGAAGCGGACCCATCGGGACTCGAGCGCCTGGACTAGATCGGTGCCGTTCCTGAGTTCCCCGGCATGCCGCTTGAAGATGGCGCTGGCCTTCGAGGCCAGGGGCGAGTCGATGAAGATCGGAATGTCCGGCAGTTCACCCGCTTCCATCAGCTCCAAAAGGTCTACGAGGAGTTCCTGCGTTCGTTCAACCGCGAACGATGGAATGAGCAACGCGCCGCTCGGATGCATCGCGGCCCGGACCTCGTCACGCAGCATCCGGCGGCGACGCTCGATGGTGGTGCCCGCACGATCGATATCGCCATAGGTGGATTCGAGGATCACGTAATCGAGGTCGCGGGGACCGGCGGGATCGGGTTGAAGGAGCTTGTGATCGGGGCCGATATCGCCGGAGAACAGAAGGCGGGTCGGCTTCCCGTCCCCACCATGCATCACCTCCATCTCGATGGAGGCCGAGCCCAGCAGATGGCCTGCATTCCAGTAGCGGGCGCGGAAGCCGGGAGCGACCTCCTGCCATTGCCCGTAAGCCACGGGCCGAAACCGTGTGAGGCACGCGACGGCGTCCTCCTCCGTGTAGATCGGCGACACGGTCTGCCGACCTCGGCGGCGGTTGCGGCGGTTGAGCTGATTGACCTCCATCTCCTGGATGTAGCCGGAGTCCGGCAGCATGATGGACGCGAGATCCGCCGTTCCGGCAGTCGCGTAGATCGGACCATCGAAGCCGGCCTTCACGAGCTTCGGCACGAGGCCGCTGTGGTCGATGTGCGCGTGAGTGAGGCAGAGTGCGTCGATCCCTGCGGCGCGGAACGGGAAGTGCTGGTAGTTGAGCTCCCTTTCCTCCTTCGACCCTTGGAACATGCCGCAATCTATCAGGATGCGGGCTGTTTCCGTCTCGAGCAGGAAGCAGGAACCCGTCACGGTTCGGGCGGCGCCGTGGAAGTGGAGACGAAGCGACAAGGTTCTCTCCCGGGCTTTGACCGTCGGGCGGAAGGATCGCACCTTCGTACACCGCGGTCGAGCCGCCGCGTTTGATCCCGGTCAAGCCCTCGGGACAAGTTGAGACCGTTCCCGCGCCCTACCTAGTCGGCAAGGCGTTATCGAGCCCTCTTGGCGAGGCGGCGCATGGCCTCGAGCCATGCCGCCCGTTTGGCGTCGCCCATGCCCCCGATCAGGCCGATCAGCGTCTGCCGGTTCGGGCCGATGCCGACCAGGGACAGGACGCTGCGCTTGAGGCTCTTGAGGCTGTGCGCTCCGAAGTACCAGCGATACGCGAAGGCTGGCATGCCCATGGTGATCACGATCCGCGAGGACCTGCCCTTGAGCACACTCTTCCAGCTCGCCCCTTCCCGACCGCCCGTCAGGAATGTGGGGCGCAGAGCCTGCTC
Organism: Microvirga sp. HBU67558; assembly: GCF_018069605.1. Taxonomy (NCBI): domain Bacteria; kingdom Pseudomonadati; phylum Pseudomonadota; class Alphaproteobacteria; order Hyphomicrobiales; family Methylobacteriaceae; genus Microvirga; species Microvirga sp. HBU67558. The sequence goes on from NZ_JAGPUP010000530.1 coordinate 24,612, forward strand.
CAGGAATCCCTTCAGGAGGGCCGGCATCCCTCCCAGCCAGAGAGGATAGATGATGACGAGGTGCTCGGCCCATGCCAGCGTCCGCTGGGCCTCCACGATGACGGCTGGCGGCGGGTCCTTGTCCCAGTCCGCTTTCGAGCGCAGCAAGGGGAAGTCGAGGTCGGCAACGGTAATGAAACGAACGTGGTGGCTGCCTGCAAAAGCTCCCTCGGCGTAGGCGTCCGCCAGCGCATGACAGAAATGCTCGCCGCCAGATGTGGGGTGGCCCTGGATGATGACGATGCGCGTCATGCCGGTGTCCGCTGCTCGTTTCGTGGCGCCCACTCCGCCCGGAGCCGCTTGGCCAGCCCGAACCAGCCGCCCGCCAGGACCGCGATCGTCAGGGCTGCTGCCAACCACCACGGGCTCGGCGGCGACAGGCGAAGAATGGCGGCAAGGGGTGGCACGTAAAGGACCACGGCGATGATGGCGGCAGCCACGGCCCCGATCACCCAGAAGGCGAGCCTGCTACGATCGAAGAACGAGGTGCCCGGCTCCGCCGCGTCGGCGAAGGCGAGGACCAGATTGCCGACCACCAGGGCCACGAACGCCGATGTGCGCGCCTGCGTCTCGGGGATATCCACGTTCAGTGCCCAAACATAGAGGCCGAGGACGGCGCCGAGAACGACGGCTCCCTGGATGAACCCGAGCACGATCTGGGAAGTGCCGAAGAGCGGCTCGCTCGCGGGACGCGGCGGCCTCTCCATTGCTTGCCGCTCGCTCGGCTCCCCCTCGAAGGCGAGCGAGCAGACCGGGTCGATCACGAGTTCCAGCAGGATCACGTGCATCGGGTACAGGATTGGCGGCAGCCCCATGACGAGGGGCAGCAGGGCCAGCCCGGCGATGGGCACGCGGACCGCCGTCACGTAGATCAGCGCCTTGCGCAGGTTCGTGAAGATGCGCCGCCCGAGCCGCACGCCGCCGATGATCGAGACGAACCGGTCATCGAGGAGGACGAGGTCCGCCGCCTCGCGCGCCACATCCGTGCCGCGCCGCCCCATGGCGATGCCGATGTGGCCGGCCTCGAGCGCCGGCGCGTCGTTGACGCCGTCGCCGGTCATGGCAACGACCTCGCCGTTGGCCTTGAGCGCCTCGACGAGGGCAAGCTTCTGCTCCGGCATGATGCGGGCGAAGACACGGATGCGCCGCACCCGCTCGCGCAGGCCTTCTGGGTCGAGTTCGGCGACGTCCTTGCCGATGAGCACACCGCCACTCGTGTCAAATCCGGACCGGCGGGCGATCTCCAGGGCCGTGGCCGGATAGTCGCCCGTGATCATCGCCACCGTGATCCCGGCGCGCTTCGCCTCGGCGACGGCCTGGGGAACATCAGACCGGACTGGATCCTCAAACCCGATCAGGCCCTCGAACCGGAACGCCAGATCCTCGGGAGCCGCAGCATGGTCCCAGTCATCGCGGGCGGATGCCACCCCCAATATCCGGAGACCGCGGCCCGCCAGTCCCGCAACCATGGCGTCCATCGCCGCTCGCTCGTCATCGCTCATGCGGCAGAGGCGAGTAATCGCCTCGGGTGCCCCTTTCGCGGCATAGAGAACGCCGCCCGTCGAAACGGGCCAGACCTGGATGAAGGCCAGCAGCTCGGGACGGAGCGGATAGGTGCGCAGTGGGGCTCCGGCCCAATCCGCTTCCGGGAGAACCCGCATCCCCGCTATGCGGACAGCCTTGTCCATGGGATCGACCGGGCGGACGGCGGACGCGAGCAGCGCCGTCCGCAGCGGTTCGACGGCAGCATCGGCAAGCCTGCCATGGCCCCGCAGGTCCTGTGCCTCGCCGCCCCGCCACACCGTGGTGAGAGCCATCCGGTTCTCGGTCAGCGTCCCGGTCTTGTCGACGCACAGGAACGTGGCTGCGCCGAGGGTCTCGATCACCGCGGCGCGGCGCACCAGCACCTTGTCGCGGGCGAGGCGAAAGGCCCCGAGCGCCATGAAGATCGCCAGCACCATCGGGAACTCTTCCGGCAGGAGCGCGATGGCCAGCGTGATGCCGGACAACGCGCCGCCGATCCAGTCGTCCCGCAGCACGCCGTACGCCACGGCGACGATGGCGCAGAACGCGAGCGCGAGGATGCCGAGTCTGACGATGAGGGCCCCGGTCGTCTTCTGGAGCAGCGTCGGCTCGTCCTCGATAGCAGCCAGCGAGGCGCCGATGCGTCCCAGCCGCGTCGACGCACCGGTGCGCACGACGTGGATCATGCCTTGCCCGCGCACGTTCAGGGTCCCGGCAAACAGGTACGGGGTGTCGTCTCCCCCAGGCTCCGGGTCTTCGGCTCTGTCCATTCCGATTGGCGCAGGACGTTTGGACACCGGCACGGACTCGCCCGTGAGGGCGGACTCGTCGACCGTCAGCGCGTCGCCCGCGATCAGGAGGCCATCGGCCGGCAGGCGCTCCCCCTCTCCGACGAGGACGAGATCGCCCGGCACGACCTCACGCGCCGGGACGCGCCGCTCGGTCCCGCCGCGGATCACCCGGGCGAACGGCTCGGCCAGCTCACGCAGGGCTGCCAAGGCCCGCTCGCTCCTCGCCTCTTGAAGCACCACCAGGCCGATGGTCGCGACGGCGCCAGCCGTCATGAACAGGCCTTCCCCGATATCGCCGAGCACCAGGTAGAGCCCTGCGGCGGCCAGCAGAAGCAGGAACATCGGCTCGCGCAGGATGCCGCGGACAATGTCGATTAGGCCGCGGGAGCGCGTCCCCACGACGGCATTGGGCCCATGTCGCGCGAGGCGGTGCTGCGCCTCGGCCTCGTCGAGACCCGTCAAACCCGCAGGTGCGACCATCGCGGCGTCGGCGGTATGGCCACTCCGTACCGTTCGCGCATGCACGGTCATGTCCGCTCCCGGTTGGAAGGGTCCGCTTCAATGAGCCACCAGGATTGGGCTTTCCGATGCGGTCAACATGTCCCGCGTCGCGCCGCCGAACACCTGCTCCCTCAGGCGGGTGTGGCCATAGGCTCCCATGATGACGAGATCCGCGGAAATGCGGCGCGCCTCCTCGAGGATGACGTCGGCGACATCCCGGTCCTGGCTGTCGGCGGTGACGACCTCCGCGACGACATTGTGGTGGGCGAGGTGGGCCTTCAGCTCCGCCACCGGCTCGGCATCCGCCGGGGGATCCACGACGAGGACGACGGTACGCGCCGCCTGCTCGATGAAGTCCAGCCCTTCGCGCAAGGCACGGGCCGCCTCGCGGCTGCCGTTCCAGGCGACCAGCACGGAGTGGATCGGCCCTTGTCGGTGGCGCCCGGGTGGCACGAGCAGGAGCGCGCGTCCGCTGCCGAAGAGCACCGCCTCCACCAGGTCCGGCCAGGCCGCCGTCTCGGCCCCGCCATAGGGACGTGTGGCGATGAAGAGATCGGCACAACGGGCCTCGGCCACGACCTTCCCGGACAACGCACCGAACGTCTCGTCGAACCGGCGGAGCTCGCTCGGCACTTGAAGGCCGGCCAGTCGCTCCGTCAGCCGCTTGGCCGTGGCATCGCCGTCCTTCAGGGCCTGGTCCTGGAGCTCGGTCAGAACCTGGATCCCGGCTGCTCCGCCATCCATGGGCATGGCGATCGTGAGGTCGGGAAGCTGGTTGGTGAAGAGCCCGATCAGATGGGCCCGTCCGGATGACGCGAGGGCCTGCCCATGCTCCAGCCGGATCTCGTCCTCGGAACTTCCATCGAGATGCACCATGATGTCCTTGATCATCGCTCTCTCCCTCTGCTTGCCATGTCACGGCCTCGTACCAGGCCATGATCATGTAGCCGCGGGCGGGTCAGCGCCTTGATCTGACGCAACCCGCCCGAGACAATCGGCGTATCGGTCTTCGGCCGGGTTCCTCGGCGGACCTCTCGGTGGGCTTACGGCGTGATCGCGACCTTCAGCACGCCGTCACGCTGGTGGGCGAACAGGTCGTAAGCCTCCTCGATCCGGTCGAGCTTGAATCGGTGCGTCACCAACGGCCGTGTGTCGACACGGCCCGACGCGATCGCACCCATGAGCCGACGCATGCGCTCCTTGCCGCCCGGGCAGAGCGTCGTCCGGATGGTATGGTCCCCCAATCCCGCTAGGAAGCCGTCGAGCGGGATCCTCAGATCGCCCGAATAGACCCCGAGCGAGGACAGCGTGCCGCCAGGACGCAGCACCCGCAGCGACGCCTCGAAGGTCTCCTGCCGCCCAAGCGCCTCGATGGACACGTCGACGCCCCGTCCGTCGGTGAAACGCATGATCTCCTCGACGGGGTCGGCCTTCGTGAAGTCGACCACGTGATCCGCGCCCATGCGGCGTGCCATCTCCATGCGCGCGGGCACGCTCTCGACAGCGATGATGGATGTGGCGCCCATCAGGCGGGCGCCGGCCGTAGCGCACAGGCCGATGGGGCCTTGTGCGAAAACCGCCACCGTGTCGCCGATGCGGATGCGCCCGCTTTCCGCGCCGGAGAAGCCCGTCGACATGATGTCCGGACACATCAGCACCTGCTCGTCCGTGAGCCCCTCGGGTACGGGGGCAAGGTTTGCCATGGCATCGGGAACGCGCACGTATTCGGCCTGGCAGCCGTCGATGGTGTTGCCGAAGCGCCAGCCGCCCAGCGGCTTCCATCCGTGTTTCGTGCCGGCCCCGTCCTGCGAATGGCAGCCGCACAGGCAGGCCGCGCTGTGCCCGCTCGGCGTGATCGCGCCGGCGATGACCCGCTGGCCTTCCCGGTAGCCCTGCACGGCCGAGCCGAGCTTCTCGATCACGCCGACAGGCTCATGGCCGATGGTCAGCCCTCGCGCCACCGGGTACTCACCCTTCCGGATATGGATGTCGGTGCCGCAGATCGTCGTCGTGGTGATGCGCACGAGCGCGTCGAGGGGACCGATGTCCGGGATTGGCTTCTCGTCCAGGATGATGCGGCCCGGCTCCACGAAGATGGCGGCTTTCATCCTTGGCATGACAGTCCTCCGGCTGGTTCATGCGGGGCGTCGTGGCCCCGAGGGTGCACGATGTGGATCATGGCGCGGCTCCCGACGACCGACATTGACGCGGATCAACTCAGATCCGGGAGCCTCGCCTTTGCGTGGCGTAGGACTCCCCTCGCGGTGACAGGCACGTGCCGACGGGGTGCGCGGGCCGGCTTCAGCCGGATTTCGTGTCGTCGGATCGGCCCGACCTGTCGGTGGCCTGCTGTCCGGGTCCATTCGTGCCGCCTTGGCCGGACGTGCCCCGTCCCTGGACCTGGATGTGCCGGGAGCGCTCCTGCCGTCCGGCCTTCGGCACGGTCACGCTCAGGACGCCGTTCTCGAAGCTGGCTCGGATCTGCTCGGGGTCCACGGCGTAGGGCAGCCGCAACGAACGCTGGAAGGTGCCGTAGGAGCGCTCGACGAAGTGGAAGTTCTCCTTCTCGTTCGTGCGCTCGAACTTCTTCTCACCCCGGACGGTAAGCACGTCATCATCGAGGCTCACATCGATGTCCTGCTCGGTGACGCCAGGCAGCTCCGCCGTGATCCGGATTTCCGTGTCCGTCTCGGACACGTTCATGCTGGCATGGACGAAGTTGCCGACATCGCCCTGCCCCTGACTGCCAGTCGCAGCGGGCAAGCCGATGCCGCGGAAGGCATCATCGAAGAGGCGGTTCATCTCACGATGAAGCGACAGGAAGGGATCTCCTGGAAACATCCCGCCACCGGGACGGAAGGGGGTCATGGGATTGCGGGCCATTGTGCGTTCCTCCTCATCAACCTGAGGTCACGGGCGGGTGGTGTCCCGCGCCGGAAGGGCAACACAACTCGGATTGAGTGATCGAATTCGGCTCTCCGCCATGGGAATGCCACAGCGAAAGCGCTCAATCCGCGGGACCAATGATAGTCCACCATCGACCGCCTTGGAATGGATATTGACTCAACATGCCGAGCGCCTACAGCCAGGCTCGACACGCAGAACTCTAGCATTCCCGGAAGTGGTGCCGGCCTGCCAAAGGTCTGAAATGGGTCACGCATTGACGATCCCCTTCCGGTCAGGAACGCCCGGTACCTCCGCCAGAGCGGACGTTCGGAGCACCCGATCGCACGGCGCGACGGGTCCAAAGCCATCGTTCACATGTGAGACCTGCGCCTGTGGCGGCCACGATTCTTGATGGATCCCACAACTTATATTTGATCGACATGCCGAGCGGGTCGCTTATCCTGACTTGCAGGAACTCCCCGCAGGTCCGAGGGTGCCATGCCTCGCTACCACTTGAACGTGCATGATGAGCTGAGCCCCGCTCCCGCTTGGACTAGCGCTGGATTCGAAACTCTCGCCGCAGCCGAACGCGAGGCGGCGCGCACCGCGGCCGCCATCGGACTGCACAACCTGCCGAACGACGGCGTCTGCCAGGCAGTGGTCGAGGTGAGCGACGAGCATCATCAGCGGGTTGCCGTCATGACTGTCTCGATAAGGATCGATCGACCGATCTCCCCGCCTCGGACGTTCAGTCCTTGGGCTGCCTGACCCAAGGGCGGCTTGCTGCTGACGCCGTTTATGGAACAGTCCCGATGTGACCCTCACGAAGGGCAAACGTCGCCCCAGGGATCGCGGTCGGGATTGGCAAGATCGCACGCTGGGTATCGTTCCGACAGAGGGCTATCACCATTCCTGCCTGCAAGCCCGCTCCAAGCCCGGTAGACCCAGACCCGAGATCGGCGCAAACTGCCCCTGCATGAAAACGCGGACACGTCCATGCCTGATCTGCGTCCAAAATCCCACCGCAGGCTCGCCGCCATCCTGGCTGCCGACGTGGTGGGATCTTCCCGACTCATGGAGGAGGACGAGGAGGGCGCGGCCGCAGCCATCAGGACGATCCTGTCGGACATCATCGGGGCGGCCGCCGCGCGGCATCACGGACGGATCGTCAAGACTATGGGCGACGGAGCCCTACTGGAGTTCGCCAGCCCGGTCGAGGCCATGCTGTGTGCGATCGAGGCTCAGACGGCGGTCACTGATCTCGCCGCCAACCAACCGGGGAACGGGACAATCCGGCTCCGCATGGGCATCAACCTGGGCGATATCCTGGTCAGCGAGGACGAGGATATCCTTGGCGACGGCGTGAACGTCGCGGTGCGCCTGGAGGGTGTGGCCGATCCTGGCGGCATCTGCATCTCGGGCAAGGTGTTCGACGAGCTTGAGGGCAAGCTGTCCCTGCCGTTCGAGGACCGAGGCGAACAGCGCCTCAAGAACATCGCACGGCCCATCCACGTCTATGCCTTGAAAGCCGGGGACATCTCGCCCCAAGAGCCGAAGGCAGCCCGGCCGACCCCAAACCAGACGGATAAACCTTCCATTGCCGTCATGCCGTTCGCCAACCTGAGCGGTCGCCCCGAGCAGGAGTATTTCGCCGACGGGATCACGGACGACATCATCATGGCCCTGACGAAAGCCCGCTGGCTGTTCGTCGCGTCCCGCAGTTCCTCTTTTGCCTTCAAGGGCAAGGCCATCGAGACGGAGCAAGTCGCTCAACGATTGGGTGTCCGTTACATCCTCAGCGGCAGCGTGCGCCGGAGCGGCTCTCACGTCCGCGTCTCGGCCCAACTCACCGAGGCCGAGACCGGCGGCTCCATCTGGGCCGAGCGATTTGACCGCGATATCGACGATGTCCTGTTGCTTCAAGATCAGATCACGGAGGCGGTTGCGGGGGCCATCGAACCCGAACTCCTCAGGAAGGAGGGTCAGCGCGGGGCTGAGCGCTCCCGGAGCCTGACGGCCTGGGATCTCGTCCGGCGCGGCATGTGGGAGTTCCACAAGATAAGGCCCGACTCGCACCAGCGCGCCCGCGAGCTGTTCCTGAAGGCCATCCAGGCCGAACCCGACTCCGCCGATGGGTACATCTGGCTGGCGCGGGTCGAGGCCGGCCTTGCCGCTTATGGCTGGGGGAGCGATCCCGAGGCCGGCCTGCGGAGCGGGATGGAAGCCGGCCTGAAGGCTGTCGAGCTCGACGGGAAGAACCCCTACTCGCATTATGCCGTGGCCGTGACCCATGTCTTCGGCGGCGAGTACGAAACCGCTATTCGAGCCGCTCAGCGCGCCATCGGCCTCAGTCCCAGCTTTGCCCTGGGGCACCTGGTGCTTGGGCCTGCCTATCTGAGCACCGGCCGCCTGCCGGAGGCGATCGCGTCGCTGGATCATGGGCTGCGGCTTTCTCCCTACGATCCGCAGAACTTCACGTGGCAGTTCCTGTTGTCCGTAGCCTATACCTTCTCGGGGAATGCCGAGGCTGGGCTGGACGCGGCACGCCGGGCCCTGTCAGTGCGCCCGCACTGGATGCCCGCCCTCAAGATGATTGCCCTGTGCTGCACGCGGCTTGGCGACCTGGAACAGGCTCGTTCCGCGGCCTCTCAGGTCCGATCCGCCACTGTCGCGGAAGGCGATCTTGCCCGGTTGATCCCGTCCCCCAATCCAGGCTGGATCGAAGAAATCGAGCAAGCGATCGGGGATGCGTTGAGGAACGGACGAGTTCGCTGAGCCCAGTACCCAATCGCCGAGACCGCGACGGCTGCGGCCGCTGCCAGCATGCGGAGTGCCCGCCGTCCTCGACAGGATCGCTCCGCGCACTCTCCTCGCCTGCCATGTGAGACTCGCATGGCTGAGCGGCTTGTAACCCGGGCGCTCGCCGCAGCGGGGGAGCGCTGCCTGCTGCGGGTGCCCTTGGCCCACGAGGGGGAACTTGCCGCGTCGGGACCGATCCCGCACCGGTGCCTGCACTGAGCCTGTCCGTGCGGCCGTCACATGAAGGTCGCCTTGCAGCCCCATTGCGAAAATACGGCCAAGGTCAGCCTCGTGCCAGGAACGGACCTTTCGAAGGATCTGCTACAAGGCCGTTCCTAGCGAAGGCATGAGCGAGTTAGCCTCGTTCCGCAGGCTACGTAACTTCGCCACGTCGGAACCAGCCTTGCACATCGCCGCGGATTTCGGGAGAAAAACCCAGGCCTGAACATCCATCAGGTCAGGAGGCAATCGCATGGAACTCATCAGGCATGGCAAGACATTGGTGACGGGTAGTGCCGAGGGCGAATTGCTCAGCGCCGAAATGGGTCTCAGCTTCTGGGGCGGCGTAGATCCTCAAACGGGCGTTGTCATCGATCAGCATCACCCCTTGCGCGACCAAAGCCTTGCCGGGCGGGTGCTTGCGATCCCGAGCGGACGTGGCTCATGCTCCGGAAGCGGCGTACTGCTCGAACTGATCCTCAACGGCCATGCGCCGGCAGCCATCATCATCTGTGAGCGCGAAGAGATCCTCACCCTTGGCGCTTTGGTTGCAGAGGTGATGTTTGCGCAATCCATTCCAGTGCTGCGAGTAGAGCGGGAGGTGTTCGCCCGTATCGGTGAGTACCGATACGCCAGAGTGGTAGGATCCAGCCTTCAACTCCTCCACGAGCCCCTTGATGAGGATTGGCAGCCCGGGCCAGCTCACCAAGGGAGCTATGAAGACACAACAATCTCGCTGGACGCGGTCGATGAGGCCTTCCTTTCGGGTCGGCACGGCAAAGCGGCGCAGGTCGCCATGCGCTTGCTGCTCCGGATGGCAGCAGTTCAGGGGGCCGAGGCTTTCATGGATGTATCGCAGGTCCACATCGATGGCTGCATCTACACGGGGCCAGCAAGCCTGCGCTTCGCACAGATGCTGCTCGAGTGGGGAGCGCGCGTGCGCGTCCCGACGACGCTCAATTCTATCTCTGTCGATAAACGCCGCTGGCGGGCGCAGGGCGTGGCGCAAGACTTAGGCGCCCCTGCGAGCGCCCTTGCGGACGCCTACCTTGCCATGGGCGCTCAGCCCAGCTTCACGTGTGCGCCATACCTGCTTGAGAGCGCCCCCCGGTTTGGAGAGCAGGTCGGCTGGGCGGAGTCAAATGCGGTAATCTATGCCAACAGCGTGATCGGCGCGCGGACGATGAAGTACCCGGATTACTTGGACGTCTGCATCGCCCTGACCGGGCGGGCGCCGCTAGCCGGCTGCCATCTTGATGCCGGTCGGCGGGCGACACTCGCGCTGGAGGTTGAACTGCCAGAGAGAGCAGACGATGCTTTTTGGCCGCTGCTCGGGTATTGCTGCGGCTCCGTCTGCGGCACGGAGATCCCGCTGATCTGCGGACTAGAGACGAGCGCTGCCGGACTGGACGAGCTGAAGGCCTTTGGTGCGGCCTTCGCCACGGTCGCCGCCGCACCGATGTTCCACATTGCCGGGATCACGCCGGAGGCAGATGACCAAAGGCCGGAGCGACAGGTTCGCATCGGATTGGGCGAATTGCGACAGGCCTTGGGGGCACTGAACACGGCTGCGTCGCCGGAGATCGGGCTTGTCAGTCTCGGCAACCCGCACTTCTCTCTGAGTGAGTGCGCTCGACTGGCAGCACTGGTGCGGGGGCGAACAAGGTCAGCAGACGTTGTGGTGATCGTGACCTGTGGCAGGGCAGTGCATGAAGCGGCGCGCCAAGCCGGTCATGTCGCCGAGGCCGAAGCCTTTGGCATCCAGTTTATCACCGATACATGCTGGTGCATGCTCAGCGAACCTGTAATCCCTCCGGCGGTGCAGACGCTAATGACCAACTCCGGCAAGTACGCGCATTATGCGCCAGGCCTCGTCGGGCGTGGTGTTCGGTTCGGCAGCATGGCCGAGTGCGTAGAGGCTGCCTGTAGCGGCAAGGCTCAAGAGGACCTGCCCTCATGGCTGTTATAGGTCCGCACTGGGTCAGGAACCGCGTTTCCTTACGCGTTCGGAGCGTCCGGTTGCGTGAGAATTGCTGCTCTTAAGACGATGTCTCAGGAGTGCCAGGAAGAGACATTCCCTGTTTCCAGGTAGGTGGCTTTCGCGGAACGCCGTTGATGGAACCTGGGTTGGCGGCGGCCAGAGTAACTCCGGCGTTTCGACCTGAGGCGATTTGAGCAGGCTGCCAAACGAGGCTGCCTCCGCAGCGTCGGCTGGCCCCTATTTCAAGTGAAGGATGACTGGACCATCCGTCACTTTCGGGGCACTCGCGCCAATGTCCGACGCATTCTGCCCAACCCACTCCCTGGCCTTTTGGACGCTCTCATCGGTGCCCGCCTTGTCCTGACAGACCGTGATGGTAATGCCGCCATCGCCGGTGCGGATCAGGGCGTAGCTGACAAATCCCGTTACCGTCCGCATCAGGCCTTCGACATCCGACGTACGCTTTTCGAGCAGATCAAAGAGCTCCTTGGCTCCTTGACCTGAGTAGGTTCTGATCACAGCGTGCATGGATCTTTCCTCTCCCAGGCATAAGGGTGGGCGGCACTCGCCCTAGCCGCGCCTTCTGTCATCTCTTGCCTGTCGGGAAATTCTACCTGCTCCAGAGCCCTGTGCTTGATCAATCAGGACAGGTGCAGGGCATTTTGGGCCATCGTTCTGGTTTCCAATGAGGCCGCGCAACTCCGACAAGCCCGTGTGGAACGGCGGCGAAATCACTGAGGTGGCGCGGGCCGATGATGTCTTCGTTACAAAGTTCTTCCGCTCAAGCCGATCACCTGTCCAAAGGAGCACATGCGGCCGAGGCGCCGGTGACGAGATCCCTGTGGCCGAAACCCTTCCGGTAATCGAGAACGGAGATCACGGTCGGAACGACCTTGAAGAACGCGACGCCGACGTGTGGCCCCGAGGCGTACTCCGCGATCCCTTGCGGGAATTTCCCAAGCAGGAGCTGTCCCGCACGCTCGATCTCCTGCGGATCCGTGACGCAGGTAGCACGGCCCCCGGCCGAGATGCCACGGATCTCGCCCCAGTCCGCATAGGGCAGGTTGACTGTCACGGACACCTTGCCGTTGCGGCGGATGTTTCGGGCCTTCTGGGAATCCTCCGAACATCCGAAGTAGATGTCGAGCCCGTCGTTGGCGAAGCTTACCGTCGTGGCCTGCGGGTAGCCGTCCTGGCGGACCGTTGCGAGCGTCATGTCGCTCGCGCGGTCGAGAATGGACAGGATCTCGTCGCGAAGTCTTGCGTCCATGGCCATGTCCTCACAGTGGACGGACCGTGCTGGCCCATGATGGTTTCGGTCCCGCCCGACCGCCTTGATCTGGATCAATGCCGAGGCCGGAGAAGCCCCGCATCCTTGGCCCAGGTTCGTTCTGAATGCTTCCCCGATCCGACCGCAGGCTTCCGCACAATTCCGACCGCAACCTGCCCGGTTTTCGCGTATGATCGGACACGGGCGAGCCTTTCACGAACCCGACCGACGGCGGAGGGCTCCATGGGTGATGAGCGTTCGCATGTTCAAGGTGAGCGGAAGGAGCATCGGGCCTTTGATCCCGACATCCTCCCGCGTCTTCGGTCGCTGCTCGCAACCCTGGTCGACCTCGATGTCGCCCACGCGAGCAATCTGATCGTGATCGAGAGCAGGCCGATGGACGAAGCCCGCAAGGACCGGCTGACGACCGGCCTCTGGCTGAGCCATTGCAGGCGGCGCGCGCCGTATGTCCGCGAGATCGAGGCGCTGAGGGAGCGGATGGACGCCACGTTCCGCTGAGGGGCTGCCATGAAGGCCATGGTTCTCCACGAGATAGGAACGCCTCTGGTCTTGGAGCAACGGCCGCCGCCCGCAGCCGGTCCAGGTGAGATCCGCGTGGCAGTCGAAGCCTGCGCGGTGTGCCGGACCGATCTCCATGTGGTCGACGGGGACCTGCCGCATCCCAGGCTACCCCTGATCCCCAGCCATGAGATCGTCGGACGGATCGAGGCGCTCGGTTTCGGGGTCTCGTCTCTCGAGCCGGGGCAGCGCGTGGGCATTCCCTGGCTCGGGCACACCTGCGGACATTGCTCCTATTGCCTTGCGGGCCAAGAGAACCTCTGCGACGAGCCGCTGTTCACAGGCTACACCCGCGACGGCGGTTTCGCCTCCCTGGCGGTCGCCGATGCGGCTTACGCGTTCAGCCTGCCCGAGGACGGCGACCCCGTCGCCCAGGCTCCGCTCCTCTGCGCCGGACTGATCGGCTGGCGTTCGCTGGTGGCCGCCGGTCCCGGCGAGAGGATCGGCATCTACGGCTTCGGGGCGGCGGCTCACATCATCACCCAGGTCTGCGCCTGGGAGGGACGGCGCGTCCATGCCTTCACGCGCCCGGGCGACGTCGCCGCCCAGGAGTTCGCCCGCTCGCTCGGCGCCGTCTGGGCGGGCGGTTCGGACGAGATGCCCCCGGAGAGCCTCGACGCCGCGATCATCTTCGCGCCCGCAGGCGAACTCGTGCCTCTGGCCCTGCGGGCCGTGCGGAAGGGCGGCCGCGTCGTCTGCGGCGGCATCCACATGAGCGATATCCCGCAGTTCCCCTACAGGTTGCTCTGGGAGGAGCGGCGGATCGTGTCCGTCGCCAACCTGACCCGTCAGGATGCCGTCGACTTCCTGGCGATCGCTCCAGAGGCCGGGGTCAGGACGCGGACGGTCGGGTGCGCAATTCAGAGATGGGCCGCGTTCATCCTCTGGCACTGGGGTTCAGGCGAGGCGCTGGGATACCGGCATGCCAAGGTGGGTCATGACGTTGATAACCTTGCAAGCGGCCGCGGCCTCAGTCTTTTGCGTTGGCAGAGTCTGGGCGTGGAGACGGCGACCGATCAGGGTCTCGTAGCGCATCATCGCCACCTCGCTCAACGACCGCCGGCCGTAGTTCACCGCTTTCTGCCAGCCGCGCCGACCCCGCTCCTGGATCATCTGGAGATGCTGGTCCCGCTGGGTGGGCGCCGTCTCGGCCGTGTCGCTCGGCACTGCAGTTGATCGCGGTGGGATGATAACGGCGGCGGCAGGATCGCGCTGCGCAATGACGCGGTAAACGGGATCGCCATCGTACGCGTTATCAGCCGCGACCGAAGCAATCGGGTCCGAGATCTGATCCAGCAAAGGCCCAGCCAGCGAGGCGTCGCCGTGTGCAGTTGTGGTCAGTTCCGACGCGAGGATCTCACCGGAATCGGGATCAACGGCGAGGTGGAGCTTGCGCCAGGTCCGGCGCCCTTGGCCACCACGCTTCTCACGCTGCCATTCGCCGGCACCAGATCGGGAACCGTAAGCTCCAAGCCGAGCAGGCGCATGATCGAGGCCAGCATGCCTTCGGTCTGGTGCCACGGCCGGCCAAACGCCAGCCGCAGCGTCAAGCTGGTCTCAATCGCAATCGCTGAATATTGCTGTGGTCGGCGGCGCCTGCCATTGCGAGGCGGCGGGTGTGACCAACACCTTCAGATCGCCCCGCCGGCGTAGCGCCGCATCGTAGGAATACCAATTCTTCACGCGGTAGCAGGCCTTTGGGATCCTGTGGCGGCACTTTTCATTGACCTTGTAAGGCATACAGCTCTCAGCTTCGGCGGATCGCTCCTATACCTCACTGTCGGCCCGGCGCGTCACTCCGGACGGACTTATGCACCAACATCCTTCTGTCACCCTCTCTCGAACACCAAGCGCGTCTACGGCATGTACTGGCCTCCATTCACCTCCATCACCTGCCCCGTGACGTAGCCGCTGAGCTTGTCGGAAGCGAGATAGAGAAAGGCGCCGACGCAATCGTCCGGCGTGCCGAGGCGATCCATGGGAATGGTGGCCTGCATGGCGGTAAGCTGCTCCGGGGTCGAATAGCGTTCGTGGAACGGAGTCATGATGACGCCGGGCGAAACCGCGTTGACCCGGATGCCGTCCTTGACCAGTTCCTTGGCCCAGCCCCGCGTGGCCACCGAGATGAAGCCCTTGGCTGCGGCATAGATGACCGATCCCGGCCCGCCGCCGTGGCGCGCGGCGATCGACGACACATTGATGATGGAACCGCCGCCCTGCGCCCGCATATGCGAAATGCCCTCACGGACGAAGCGCACGACCTGATCCACATTCAGGGCAAGCACGGCATCGACATACTCGTCCGTGTAATCCTTGATTGGCGTCCGCTTGACGAGGCCGCCGGCGTTGTTGACGAGTACATCAAGGCGATCGAAATGCTCAACAGCCCCGGCCACGACCCGCGCCGCCGCCTCAGGCTCGGTCACGTCCGCTTGGATCAGGAACGCCTCCCCGCCGGCCGCTCTTACTTCCTCGGCTACTTGCCGCGCCGGGTTCTTGCTGGTGTTGTAATGGATTGCCACACGCGCCTTGTTGTGCCCGAATGCGACTGCGGCCGCGGCTCCGATCCCGGTGCTGGCGCCGGTGATGAGGATGACCTTGCCGGCAAGATCGGGAATGGTGGGGTAGGCCTCGGGAGAGGTCATGGCTGGAACTCCAGAATGAGTTTGGAAGGAAGGCAGTAGACAGCGCTGTTCATCACTCCTCAGGAAAGGGCTTGGAGATCGGCGTCGACGGCAATCGCCTGCCCCGAGATTGTGCGTCCGAGCGGCGAGCATAGGAAGACGATCTGATCGGCAAGCTGCTGCGCCGTCACGTATTCCTTCAGAGACGTGCTCGCGAGCGCCCGGCGCTCAATCTCATCGAACGATACGCCAAGTTGCTGGGCTTTGGCTTCGAGCACACGGCGCTGGCGGTCGCCGGCGACGACGCCGGGCAGGATCGCGTTCACGCGGATGCCATCCTCACCGAGTTCCCGTGACAGCGATTTCGTAAACCCGATCACGGCCCATTTGGCAGCAGCGTACGGGGAACGCAGGGGAAAGCCGAAACGGCCTGCGGCGGAGGACAAGTTCACGATCGAGGCGTTCTGGCTTTGCCTCAGGTAGGGCACGGCAAGACGCGTGCAGTTGAACTGCCCGGTAATGCAGACCTCAAGACAGCGATCCCAATCCTCCGGGTTGATCTCCTCAACCCGCGCGGTCGGCCCCGCGATACCAGCATTGTTGACGAGGACATCCAGTCCCCCGAGAACTCCCAGCGTCTCCTCGAAAACCCGGGCGACATCAGCACGATCAGCCACATCGCCATAGGAGGACGTCAGGTCAGGATCACTCGCGGTCGCCTCCCGGAGAGCGGCGCGGTCCACGTCGCAGATATGCACGCGCGCACCCTCGCGGTGGAAGGCACGGGCAATCTCAAGGCCGATGCCAGCAGCGCCAGCCGTCACCAGCACACGAAATCCGGCGATGTTGAGGTCCATCTTCGTCGTCTCCATCCCTGAAGCGGGCCCCCAGCACTCGGCGCCCGATCGTCCTGTGATGTTCGAGGGCTGGGGCGCCGGCCTACTCCAGCAGACGTCCAGTGCTCTCGATGAAACAGGCCGCGCCTTCGATGTCGTCGACGAGCGCCTGGCGTGCGGCGGCTCCGTCACCAGCCTTCACCGCAGCGACGAGACGACGGTGATGTCCGGTTGCGCCGCCCGTTCGCAACCGTTCGGGCGAGGCCTTGAGGTCGAAATTCAGAATTGGCCCGATTTTTAGCCAGAGCCCCTCGATGATCCCCACCAGGGTCGGCAGACGGGTCGCCTCGTAGACGGCGAAGTGGAGCTCCTTATTGGCCCGGACGGCCCGATCTGCATGAGGTTCGGAGCTTCGGGCCTCAGCGAGGAACGCCTCTTCGAACTGCCGCATGGCGGCGAGGTCGGATTCCGCACGGCTTCTGGCTGCCTGCTCCGCCGCGAAGCCCTCGACCGCGAGTCTCACGATCGTCAGTTCCCGGAAACGTGCAAGGTTCATCAGCGGCACGCGCACCGCACGGTTCGGCAGCACCTCCAGGGATTGGTCGGCGACAAGCCGCGAGACTGCCTCCCGCACCGGCATCATCGAGACGCCGAGAGTCTCGGCGACGCTACGCAGGGACATCTTCTGCCCGGGGGCGAGCTCACCGCTCATCAGCAGCTCACGTAGCTCGGTATGGACGCGTTCGCCGAGGGTAACACGTTCCAGCCGGCCGATCTGGGCGATGGCCGATGGCGTCTTGGTGGGGCGGGGGCTCGACAAGTTGCTCATTTTCCGACAGTCTAACTGTGATCACGGATCACGGCAAGTGACGCGACAGCATCATGGGAGGAAGGAAACGGCCATGGCACATTCTGATGACTTGACCCGTCGTATGCTCCTGAAGGGAGCGGCCGGCGCGACTGCGCTTGCAGGCCTCGGGATGCCTGCAATCGTAAAGGCGCAATCTGACGTGATCAGGATCGGGCACCTCACGCCTGTAACCGGTTTCCTGGGACCGCTCGGCGAGTTCGCCCAGATGGGCGTCAAGCTCGCCGCAGAGGAAATCAACGCCGCCGGTGGCGTCCTCGGCCGCAAGGTCGAGCTCGTGATCGAGGATTCGGTGAACCCGCAGACGGCCTCTGCCAAAGCCGAGCGCCTGATCGAGCGCGACAAGGTCGCGATGATCATCGGCGAAATCTCTTCCGCCTCGGCTCTGGCCATTGGTCAGGTGGCCAACAGGACCAAGACGGTGTTCATCAACACCGGCGCCAATTCCGACGCCCTGCGCGGAGCGAGCTGCAATCCTTTCATGTTCCACATCGAGGCTGCCAACTCGATGATGGTCACGGCAGTCGGCACGTACCTGAAGACCGAGAACATGATCAAGGGCAAGAAGTGGTACTCCCTCACGGCGGATTATGCCTTCGGCCACGATCTCTTCCGGGTCGCCAAGAAATTCGTGACGGAGAACGGCGGCGAATTCATCGGCGAGGAACTCGTCCCCACCGACGCGACCGACTTCAGCCCCTACCTCCTCAAGATCCGGCAGGCCCAGCCGGATATCGTCGCCTCGAATCTTGCCGGCAATCAGATCACAAACTTCATCAAGCAGTATGCCGAGTACGGTCTCCAGTTCCCGATCACCGGCTTCGGCTTCGACACGGCCGTGGCCTGGGGCGCCGGCAAGGGGAATTTCTCTGGCATCTGGCCGCTGATTTGGCACCACATGGTCGATACGCAATCGTCGAAGAAGTTCGTTGAGGCCTTCACCAAGAAATACGGCAAACTGCCTGAGAACCAGTGCTGGGGCGACTACAACTCCCTCAAGATCGTCGCGCAGTCCTTTACCGAGATGAAAACGGCCGACCCGCAAAAGCTCGCCGAGCACCTGCGAAAAGGCGCGAAGTTTGACATTCTGAAGGGCCGCGAAGGCTATTTCCGGGCCTACGACAACCAGATGGTCCAGGAGATGTATGCCGTTCGTGCGAAGGATTCGGACAAGATGAAGGACCAGTGGGATATCTATGACCCGCTGGGCTCCGTCTCTGGTCCCAACCAGGATCTTGAGGTTCTGGCACCCCCGAAGGACGGAACCTGCAAGATGCAGGCGTGACGCCTCAATCATTGGTCAGGCCGGATGGTTGACCGCCGATCCGGCCGCCAGAAAGCACGACATTCTGTTTCCCCTCAGTTCCGGCTCCTCGCGGGAGGACGCCTCCAATGACTGGAAAGGGAGTCTCGCGTGGCGTTCGTCTTTCTTCTTGAGCAGGTGCTGAATGGCCTTTTGGTGGGTGCTTACTATCTGCTGATCGCCCTCGGCCTGTCGCTGATCTTCTCGCTGGGCGGAATCGTGAATCTTTCCCACGGCGCGTTCTATGCGGTCGGTGCCTATCTTGCCGTCACGCTGACATCCTGGATTGGCTTTGCCGGCGCATTCGTTGCATCTCCCTTGCTCGTCGCGCTCTTGGGCGTCGTCATCGAGCGCCTGCTCTTTCGAAGGTTCTACCGCGCGGATCCCATTCTCAGCCTGCTTTTGACTTTTGGGCTTGCCATGATCATCGAGCAGAGCCTGCGGATCATTTTCGGGGCGGCTCCCCTGCCCTTTTCCATCCCGACGGCTCTCCGGGGACAGGTCTTCCTCGGCAGCTTCATCTATCCGCGCTACCGCCTGATCATCTTCGGGGTAGCCCTCGCCGCTGTCATCGCGACCTGGTTCCTGGTTTATCGCACTGCCTTTGGCCGTGTGGTTCGGGCCGGAGTGCAAAACCCGGATATGGTGGGCGCGCTCGGCATCTCACTTCAGCCGTACATGACAGCCGTCGCCGCGCTCGGCATCGGACTCGCAGGTCTCGCCGGGGTCCTGCTGGCACCAATATCGGGAGTGCACCCCGCTATGGGAGCGGAGATTCTAACAGCCGCCTTCGTGGTGGTGGTCATCGGTGGGCTAGGGTCATTTTGGGGCGTGATCGCCGCCGCTGCACTCGTAGGCGTAGTGCGCGGCCTCACGATCTACTTTTTCCCACCCGCCGGTGAAGCCTCGATGTACCTACTGATGGCTCTCGTGCTGCTTTTGCGGCCGCGGGGGCTGCTCGGCGAACGCATCCAGAAATTCGAGTAGATCGATGCGTACGAATTACTGGCCCCTCCTCATCGCAGCGGCAGCGCTCATTCTGCTGCCTTTCATCCTCGACCCCATCGGCCTGCCGCTTCGCTCGTCGATCGACGTGGTCGTATTCGCCATCGCCTGCCTCGGCCTGAACGTTCTGGTCGGCTACACCGGTCTCGTCTCCTTCGGACACGGCGTCTGGTTCGGGCTTGGGGCTTACGCGGCGGCCTTGAGCCAGCTCCACTGGTTTCCGGAGGGCATCGTTCTTCCGGCTCTCTTCGCCATCGTCTTCATCGCTGGAGCGTCGTCTCTCCTTGGTGCGCTCATCCTGCGGCGCCGGGGCGTCTACTTCTCCCTGCTCACGCTGGCATTGGCGGCAATGCTCTTTGCAGTCGCTTACCGCTGGACCGCGTTGACAGGTGGAGAAAGCGGGCTCGGCGGTGTCGTCCGCACCCGCGCGATTGGCCTCGATCTGAGTTCGGACTGGACCTACTACTGGTTCGTGGCGGCTGTGGCATTTGCCGTCTGCTTTGCCCTGCTGCGCTTCCACAGCTCGCCCGCAGGAAGCGTGCTGGTGGCGATCCGGGAGAACGAGCAACGCGCCCGCTTTCTCGGCTATCCGACCAATCGCTACAAACTTCTCGGATTCGTTGTGTCCGCCACGGTAGTGGGGATTGCAGGTATCCTTTCGGTCTTCAACCATCGCTTCGCCTCGGCCGAGCCCCTCTCGGTTGCATTCTCAGGTGAGTTGATCGCGATGGTGGTGATCGGAGGAATGCGCAGTTTTCTCGGGCCAGCCCTGGGAGCGCTCTTCTACATTCTGTTCCGCGAGTTCCTGTCGATCTGGACCCCGCACTGGCTGCTCTATTTTGGTATCCTCTTCGTCGGGTTCATCGTTCTCTCGCCGACGGGGCTGGTGGGAGTCACACAACGGATAAAAGCTCCGTTCCGGGCCAAGGTTAGGGAAGAAGCCGCTATGGCAGGCCGCACCCTGACCGACGAGCCGCTGCCCCCGTTTCTCAGGCCGGCCAGTCATGTGGAGGGCGTCATTCTCGAAGCTCGCGGCATTACAAAGAGCTTTGGTGCGCTCAAGGCCGTCCAGTCGGTCAACATCGCCGTGCGCAACCGCAGCCTCCATGCCCTGATCGGGCCCAATGGCGCCGGAAAGACAACAGCCTTCAATCTGATTTCCGGGTACTACACGCCTGACGAAGGCGACGTCCTCCTCCAAGGCCGGTCCATCGCCGGACTTTCCCCTGAAGCGATCACGCACGATGGCCTCGGACGCTCGTTCCAGATCACGAGCCTCTTCCCGGCCCTGACCGTCGAAGAGAATGTCCGCCTAGCCGTACAGGCCCGCCACCCGCAGCGTTTCAATCCGTGGGTGGCCGCGCGATCAATCAAGCAGATCGAAGCCGAGACCTCAGCGGTCATCCGCTATCTCGGAGTTGCCGGCATCGAGAAGGCCGAGGCGGGCGCCCTCTCTTATGGCGGGCAGCGCCTCCTAGACATGGGCCTGGCGCTTGCCACGAAACCGAGGGTGCTGCTGCTTGACGAGCCGCTCGCCGGTCTAGCCGCCGCTGAGCGCCAGCGCATAGGCGACATCATCAAGCGGATTTCCACGGACATTCCGATGCTGCTCGTCGAGCACGACATCGATCGCGTGTTCCAGATCGCCGATGCCGTTACGGTGATGAATGCGGGTCAGGTGCTGGTTGACGGGACGGTGGAGGATGCCCGCTCCAGCCCGAAAGTCCAAGAAATCTACATAGGCTCCGGCGCGGCGACCATCGCGGCGAAGCCTCGGCAGAGCGCCGTCGAAGAGGCGACCCTGCTCGCCGTAGAGAAGGTCAACACGTTCTACGGCAAGAGCCATGTCCTGACGGACGTGTCCCTCGACGTGCACCAACATGAGATCTTGGCTCTGTTGGGCCGCAACGGCGCCGGCAAGTCGACCCTGCTCAAAACGCTCATCGGCATTGCACCGCCCGGTTCAGGCTCGATCAGGCTTGATGGCCAAGAGATCGCCGGCCGTCCGTCTTCTGAGATCGCGCGTCTGGGAATTGGCTATGTGCCGCAGGGGCGCGGCCTCTTTGCCGGAATGACTGTGGCTCAGAATCTTGAGCTCGGGCGGCTCAAGCGCGAGACAGGCCATGGCGTCCGGTGGGATCTGGACAGGATCTTCGAGTACTTCCCGCGCATTCGTGAGAGGCTCGAAACCCCGGCGGATTTTCTCTCCGGCGGCGAGCAGCAGATGGTGGCGGTCGCACGCGCCCTCTCGGGGAACGTGAAGGTGCTGCTCCTGGACGAGCCCTTCGAAGGGCTTGCTCCGACCATCATCGAGCAACTTTTCGAGAGTTTCGACAAGCTCCGCCATGAAGTTTCGATCATCATTGTCGACCATCACCTGGACCTCGCACTCGCCCTGTCCGACCGGACGGTCGCCCTTGAGCGTGGGCGGGTGATCCATACAGGTCCATCGAAGGATTTGCGAGACGATCTTGCGCTCCGCCGCAAGGTCCTATGGCTGTAAGCCATGAGGGAGATCAAAGAATGCCGAGTGCTGCAATCATTGGCGCCGGGCTGATCGGCCGGTCTTGGGCAATCGTCTTTGCGCGGGCCGGCTGGGAGGTGCGCATCACCGACCCGGACCCCGAGACGCTTGAGAAGGCCCCTGGCCTCGTCCGCGAGGGATTAGAGGAGCTCGCAAGGCATGGCCTCGTTGCCAATCCTGAAAATGCGTCAGCTCACGTTGTCGCCGTATCCTCGCTCGCGGAGGCTGTGACCGGAGCCGACCTCGTTCAGGAGAATGGCCCCGAGATCGCCGAGACCAAACGGCTCATCTTCACGGAGCTGGACCGGCTCGCGCCACCAGACTGCATTCTTGCCTCTTCGACCTCCGCGATTGTTGCGTCCCACTTCACCGAAGGACTGTCGGGCCGCGCCCGCTGCCTCGTAGCCCATCCCGTCAACCCACCCCATCTCGTGCCAGTCGTCGAGCTGTGTGGAGCTCCCTGGACTGCGCCCGAGACAGTCTCTCGGGCGCGAACAATCTATGAGAGTGTCGAGCAGGTGCCCATTGTCGTAAACCACGAGGTCGAGGGGTTCGTCCTGAACCGGCTCCAGGGTGCGCTATTGGCAGAGGCATTCCGGCTCGTCGGAGAAGGCGTAGTGAGCCCGCAGGATCTTGATAAGACGGTCAAGGACGGTCTCGGTTTGCGCTGGTCCTTCCTTGGCCCCTTTGGAACCATCGAGCTCAACGCACCCGGTGGCATCGCTGATTACTGCGACCGCTATACAGGCTTCTACCGGCGTCTCTCGGAAGATGCCGCAAGGCCTCATGTCTGGGAGAAGGAGAATGTGAGCCGCATACTGGAGACCTGGGGCGAAGCGCCTGGACCCGATGAGCTCGCACGGCGCTCTGCTTGGCGGGACAAACGCTTGGCTGCGTTGAAGGCCCACAAGAAATCGCAACCAGATCAGTGATCTCCCGAGAGGAACCAAGCCCATGGCCCGCAAAGTCATCATAACATGCGCCGTGACCGGCGCGATCCATACGCCCTCCATGTCTCCTCATCTGCCGATTACGCCTGAGGAGATCGCCGAGGCCGCGATCAGCGCCGCGGAAGCTGGGGCCGCGATCGTGCATCTTCACGCGCGTGACCCAAAGAACGGCAAGCCTGATCAGTCGCCGGAAGCATTCGCCCCCTTCCTGCAGGCTGTGAAGCAACGTAGCAACTGCGTCATCAACGTCACGACAGGTGGCGCACCGACAATGCTGGTGGAGGAGCGGGTTCGCCCTGCGGCTTATTACAAACCCGAAGTTGCATCCCTCAATATGGGCTCAATGAATTTCGGGCTCTACCCGATGCTCAACCGGTTCAAGGATTTCAAGTACGATTGGGAGGAGCAATATCTCGAAGGATCGCGTGACCGCATTTTCCGCAATACCTTCGCTGATATCGAATACATCCTGACGACCTGCGCCGAGAACGGCACCCGTTTCGAGATCGAGTGCTACGATATCGGCCACCTCTACACTCTCGCCCACTTCGTGGACCGAGGTCTCATCAAACCGCCTCTCTTCGTCCAAAGCGTCTTCGGTCTTCTGGGTGGCATTGGTCCGCACCCGGAGGACGTAGGCCACATGAAGCGCACGGCCGATCGGTTGTTTGGGAACAATTACCAATGGTCGGTCCTTGGGGCGGGTAAGAACCAGCTTCCCATTGCAGCCCAAGCGGCTGCCATGGGAGGCAATGTCCGCGTCGGTTTGGAAGACTCCCTCTGGATTGGTCCTGGCAAGCTTGCGGAATCGAATGCGCAGCAGGTAAACATGGCGCGCCAGATTATCGAGGGACTTGGACTGGAAATCGCCACTCCTGACGATGCGCGCAACATGCTGTCGCTCAAAGGAGGTGACCGCGTCAATTTCTAGCGCATCAGGCCTGCTTGGATAATCGATGTGATATGGCTTGTCATCGAACTGAATCTGCCTCGAGACATTGCAACAACCTTGCAACTCGTCGGTTGCGAGTCTCAGAACGATGTCTGGGAGTGCATCGCCTGAAGCTGCTGAGTCCTTTGAATGCCAACTCAATTGAAGCGGGAAAGCTTGAAAAATGGAGCAAGTGCTGTCTCCTGAAGTGTTCACTGCCTTGGCGGCTGTTGATACACCGACGGTCTGCAACGCAATCGAACTCGTCCTGGGCCATCGGAAGGCGGAGGGCTTCACGACAGAGCCAGTGCTTGCCGCCCATCCGAGCCTCCCCGCCATTGTCGGCTACGCCCGCACAGGGCTGATCCGAAGCTCGCAACCGGCCGAGGAATCGCCCGAGACAGTAAGGGCACGCCGGATCGCCTATTACAGATATGTCGCGGCTCACGCCGGTCCCGTCGTGGTGGTTCTGCAGGATATCGACTCCCGGCCCGGGCTTGGAGCATTCTGGGGTGAGATCAACGTGGCGATCCATAAGGGTTTAGGGGCCCGAGGCGTCCTCACCAATGGTTCGATGCGTGATCTCGGCGCTGTTGACCCCGGATTTCAGATCCTGGCTGGCTCCCTCAGCCCGAGCCATGCCTTCGTCCGCGTCGAGGCGTTCGATTGTCCAGTGGAGATCTTCGGATTGAAAGTCAGGCCCGATGATCTGCTCCATGCGGACCGCCATGGCGCAGTCATGATCGATCCCTACGTCGCCCTGGAGCTTCCCCGCGCTATTGACCTTGTGACGAGAAAGGAAGCTCCTGTCCTGAAGGCTGCCCGTAGCCCAGGTTTCACTGTGGAGAAGCTTATAGAGGCTTGGGGTGCGGCGGAGGACGTCCACTAGAACCTTCGATCAAGAGCGACTTCCACCTTCGATACGATCGCAATAATTGTAGGGCCAACTTAGAGCAAATGAGTTGCCCCGCCGGGAAGGTCACGTAAGATACCTTTAGGTCAAGCGCCGGGAACAGGCGAGGCCATGGCTGGGGACTAGCCGGGAGGAAATGCATGACTTCATTTACGAGACGCGGTTTCGTCGCGTCAGCGTCCACTGTCCTTGCTAGTTCAGTGGTAGGACTCAAACCAAGCTTCTCACAATCCAATTATCCCAATCGGCCGATCACGCTGATCTGTCCATGGGGCGCAGGCGGCGGCACCGATGCGACCGCACGCATCATCGGGCAAGTGATGGAGCAGAAGCTCGGCCAGCCCGTGAACGTGGTGAACCGGACAGGTGGAAACGGTGTGGTCGGACATGCGGCGATCTCCAGCGCGACACCGGATGGCTACACGATCGGCCTGCTCACGGTCGAAATTGCGATGATGCATTGGCAGGGGATGACGGAGCTGACGCCGAAAAGCTACACGCCTCTGGCACTCATGAACGTCGACGCTCCTGCCATCCAGGTGAAGGCTGACAGTCCTTACAAGAACATCAAGGAATTGGCCGACGCCATCAAGGCGGCACCTCCCGGAAAGCTGAAAGCCTCGGGAACCGGCCAAGGCGGCATCTGGCACTTGGCCCTCGTGGGTTGGCTGCAGTCGCTGGGTCTTCAGCCAAACCACGTGGCCTGGGTGCCGTCGAACGGCGCCGCGCCGGGGATGCAGGATCTGGCCGCTGGCGGTATCGACATCGTGCCTTGCTCGCTTCCTGAGGCCCGGCCCATGATCGATGCAGGTCGCGCCAAGAGCCTTGCCATCCTCGCGCCGGAACGGAACCCGCAATTCCCGAACGTGCCTACGCTCGACGAACAGATGGGCCCCCACAAGTCTGTCGGGGTGTGGCGTGGCATTGCCGGCCCCAAGGGCCTCCCGGCGGACGTCCAGGACAAACTGGTTGCTGTTCTCAGGGACGTTTACGACTCCAAGGAATACAAGGAGTTCATGAGCGGTCGGGGCTTTGGGATCCAATGGGCCGAGAAAGCCGCATTCGGCCAGTTCATGGATGAGTCGGATCGGCAGATGGGCGAGGCCATGAAGGCCGCAGGCTTGGCCAAGGCATAGACGGAATGAGGCCGAAGCGGTCTCTGTCCTCGCATGCCCAACGGAGACGGCAGGTATGCGCTCCGTCCGGATGCCTTCGCTTAGGCAAAGGCGTCCGGGTCCTTTCTGCTCATCCGTCTGAAGAGAAATCCGTCGATGCAGTTGTCTGACCGTATCACCGGTTCGTTTGTCGCCACGCTAGGAGTGCTGTCCGCCTATGGCGGCTCAAGGCTTCCTCCCGTGCCAGGTCAGGATATCGGACCCAGCGCGTTTCCGATTGTCATCGGCATCGGTCTCATCCTGTGCGGTGTCCTCATTACCCTTGGAATCGGGCACAGCTTCGAAGAGGAAGCCGAGGCTGATCTTGCGGCTGTCGAAGGTCCTTCGCAACACGCGCAAACGACGAAGCCTCTGATCTATAGGCTTCGTGCATTGCTGCCACCGGGTCTGCTTCTGTTTTACGTGGTTGCCGTCGATCGCCTCGGGTTCCTCCCAACGGCGGCTGTCATGATCTTTGTAGGTGCCCTCGCCTTCGGCGCCAAGCTGCGCGTGGCATTGCCGCTGGCGGCGATCGCTCCGATCGCAATTCACCTGATCTTCTACAAGCTCCTGCGTGTCCCGCTGCCTGCCGGTCTGCTCCCGATGCCGTGGTGATCATGAACGAACTCATTGAAGCCTTCCGTCTCGTCCTCGCGCCAGATGTGCTGATCGCGATCCTGCTGTCGTCGATCTACGGCCTCGTGATCGGATCGTTGCCCGGCCTTTCGGCTACGATGGCGACCGCGCTTCTTGTGCCGGTAACCTTTTATCTCTCTCCCATTGCAGCAGTCGCTACGATCATCGCCGCTTCAGCCATGGCGATCTTCTCGGGAGATATTCCGGGCTGTCTGCTGCGCATTCCCGGAACACCTGCTTCCGCCGCTTACACGGACGAGGCCTATGCATTGACCCGGAAGGGTCAGGCAGAAGTCGCTCTCGGTGCAGGCCTGTGGTTCAGCGCGCTTGGAGGAATCGCCGGAACGCTCTCCCTCGTCGTGATGGCGCCCGCGCTCGCAGAGCTCGCGCTGAATTTCTCGACATTCGAGTATTTCTGGCTCGCCTTTCTGGGCCTGATGTGCGCCACGTTGGTCGCGCGGTCGTCCCCCGTGAAGGCCATCGCCAGCATGTTGCTCGGGCTTCTCATTGCGTGCATCGGCATGGAAAATCCCGGCGGCGTGCCTCGCTTCACATTCGGGATCACGGAACTCCTTGGCGGCGTCGAGGCGATTCCGGCCCTGGTCGGCGTCTTTGCAGTCTCCGAGGTGATCCGCGCCATGGTGTCACCCGAACCGCCTCCCCTGCCGCGTCGCAAGTTCGGAAGCATTCTGTCCGGTCAACTCGACCTCACCCGGAAATACTGGCGTCAGATGACTCGAGGCAATATCGTCGGCATCATCATCGGCGTTCTGCCGGGAGCCGGCGCGGATATGGCGGCCTGGGTCAGCTATGCGATGTCGAAGCGGTTCTCCAAGGAGCCGAAGAAATTCGGCACCGGTCATCCCGAAGGCCTCGTCGAAGCGGGGGCAAGCAACAATGCGAGCCTGGCCAGTGGCTGGGTGCCTTCCCTGCTATTCGGCATCCCCGGTGATACGATCACCGCGATCGCCATCGGCGTTCTGTACATGAAGGGGCTCAATCCCGGCCCGACTCTCTTCACAGAGAGAGCCTCGAGCATGTATGCGCTCTACATCATCTTTGTTCTTGCCAATATTCTGATGATTCCGCTCGGGATCGTCATGATCCGCGCGGCGAGTTCCGTTCTGCGGGCTCCCCGAGCGACAGTGATGCCGGTGATCCTCGTCTGTTGCGCCGTAGGGGCCTTCGCGACGGGGAACAACCTGTTC
Organism: Microvirga sp. HBU67558; assembly: GCF_018069605.1. Classification (NCBI taxonomy): domain Bacteria; kingdom Pseudomonadati; phylum Pseudomonadota; class Alphaproteobacteria; order Hyphomicrobiales; family Methylobacteriaceae; genus Microvirga; species Microvirga sp. HBU67558. The sequence continues at coordinate 52,153 of NZ_JAGPUP010000530.1, forward strand.
GCGGTCGTTCTCGTGGCAGCCTTCGGCGCTATCGGCTACGTGATGGAGAACAACGGCTATCCCGTCGCCGCAATGGTGCTCGGCATCGTGATGGGCACCATGGTCGAACAGAGCTTTGTCACGTCGCTCATCAAGTCCGACGGAAGCCTGCTGCCATTCTTCGATCGTCCCGTCTCGGCTGTTCTGGCAGCAATGACCATAGGCGCGCTACTGTGGCCCGTTTTCATCTGGTCCTGGAAGCGCATCCGACCTCGGCAACAAGGGCAGGCGCTGTGAGAGAACGGATGATCGACATGATAGATACCTTCGCGCCGGGGCTCTTTCGTGGCCGGACAGTGCTGGCCCTCGGTGGCACAAGCGGGATCGGGCTCGGCGCGGCGCGGGCTTTCCATGATCTCGGCGGGCAAGTCGTGGCCACCGGCGCCACCGAGGCCGAGTGCATCGCTGCAAGTGATGCATTCGGTTCGAGCGGAATCGATTTTACTCTCCTCGACGTGCGCGACGGTGCTGCCATTGAGACGCTCGTCGCTGGGCTCGAGCGCCTCGATGTGCTCGTCAACGCCGCAGGCGTGATCCGGCGCGACGCGGAACATGATCCGGATGTCTTTGCCGAAACTATAGCTATCAATCTAACCGGCACGATGCGGGCCTGCACGGCGGCGAAACCAAAACTGGCGTCGGCGAGGGGCTGCGTTGTGAACATTGCCTCAATGCTCACCTTCTTCGGCGGGGCCCGTGTCCCGGGCTATGCGGCGTCAAAGGGCGGCGTGGGTCAGTTGACCAAGAGCCTGGCTGCCGCGTGGGCCAGTGACGGCATCCGCGTGAACGCCGTTGCACCTGGTTGGATCGCCACCCCGCTGACGCAGGCCCTTCAGGATGATCCGGAGCGGGCAGGTCCGATACTGGCCCGAACGCCCATGGGCCGCTGGGGCACGCCGGACGAGGTCGCTGCCGGGATCGTCTTCCTGGCCTCTCCCGCCGCGGGTTTCGTCACCGGCGCCATCCTGCCGATCGACGGCGGCTATCTGACTGTGTGAACCTGAGAAATCTTGGAGGCCCCTATGAGCCAATCGGATTCGGTCCCCCCGCCTGCGAATGACAAGTGGATTCCTTACCGCCACCCGCAGCCGAAGGATTCGCCGCCGGAACTGGTGGTCCCGAACGCGATCCCGACGGACGAGCGCATCTGGGTGCCCGTCGAGGAGAATGTCTGGTTCCGTCCTCTCCTCCTGGCGGCCTCCCGCGGATATTGGATGAACCTGCTGAGGGTCCGGAAGTCGGGCGTGCTCTCACGCCACCGGCACCCGCAACCCGTCCATGCCTTCGTGCTCAAGGGCGAATGGCGCTACCTCGAGCACGACTGGGTGGCGACGGAGGGCTCCTACGCCTATGAAGCGCCGGGGGAGACCCATACCCTCGTGGTTGATCCTCATGTAGAGGAGATGATCACGTTATTCCAAGTGAATGGCGCCATGATCTATGTCGACCTGGATGGCAAGGCCGTCGGGTTTGACGACGTGTTCACGCGCATCGAGAAGTGCCGCGCCCATTATAGCCGAAACGGCCTTGGGGCAGACTACATCGACCAATTCATCCGATGAGGATCGCTCGTCCTCATGGAAGCCTTCGATCAGTGACATCTAAGTGGTGCGAACGTGCGCAAGGGGTCAATCCGAGAAATTTGCGCCTTTATCAGAAGGTCTGGTGTTCCCTCATGAAGGGGACGTCGAGCCACTTCC